>NZ_JBHIPW010000107.1:0-133228 GCF_042196265.1 Bartonella sp. AP1QHHD | reverse complement strand
TTGTTGGGTGATGCTGAAACCTTACAATCTTATCAGAAAAGTTTTGCAGCAGGGGATCACCTAGGCTTTGACGAGAGCATCAACAAAACCCACCTTGAACGTGCATTAGCTTTAGCCAAAGAAGTAGCAAAGGTGAAGCAAGTGAGTTACGCTTTGATTAAACAGGTGGCAGAAAAGCTTGATGATCCACAAGAGGTTACCAGCAAGGAGCAACCCCGCTCGTGGAAAGAGAAAATAGTCAATTTTATCGGAAAAAAAGACAAGAAATAGCACCTAAAAAATATCAAAAAGATTTCAGAAATTTAGAAAATAAGACGCGCTCCAAAGCCTTGATCACTAGTTGAGAAACTGAAGTGGTGGGGTTCTGATCATGGTTTTGGTGCAAGATTTTAATGAAACAACCTATAAAAAAAGATCTATAAAATTATTCCATAGATTATAAAAATCTCTTTTAATGGGCTTTTGTCTATTTTATCGGTTATGTCAGTTTATTTAACAGACGAATCTTATGATTTTAGTGAGTGATTAAAATGTGCTTTATGAAAAGCATATGATCCTTTAAGCCTTTCAAAAGATAGCTTGTAACTCATAAGAAATGCTATCAAGACCATTCTGGTTATGAGTTTTGGAGGTTTAGGGGGGGTGGGGGTTTTGGAGGTGCTTTTTACGCCCCCCCTTTACATATTTTTCAATAAAAAATAAAAGTCATTATATTTCAATATATTAGCATTTTAGAGATACAATCTATATTAAAACACAACCTATAAATACAACCAACGGTATATTTTTGAAGGTATTTTGAGGGTGTGAGAAACCTTCAAAACCTATAAGTAATATAAGAAAATGAATATATATAACTCTCTTTAAATAAAGCTTTTGAAAACAATAAAGCACTCATTTTAGATTACGGTATAATCTTTTAAAGGCAATGTAAAAAAATCTAACTCTATTTAAGATGGGGTTTCTTATAAATCTTAAAGCAATCCAAATGAGAGTATCTAAAAGTGCAAGTTTTTTCTTTTTAGAATAACGCATGATAAATTATCCTTTTAAGATTATAGGTAATCAACTCACAAGATGATACGTTTAAAGAATTTACAAAAGTCCATTAAAGAGATCTTGATAACGTAATTATTTCCTATCTTAGTTTATCTCATAACAGATGATAAAATAGACTGTTAGTTAAACTAATACATAAGCGGATTTAATAAGATTGGCATGCCCATTATGTGAGCATGCTTTATAAGTTATTCAGTTTCTCTAATCTCTAGTTTTGGTAGGTTCTTAACGATTTTCATTGTCTCTAAACTTATGGTAATAACCCTCTGAAATAACTCTAGAGGGTAGGCAGGGTTGCCAACGGTTTCAACAGCATAGCGATTCGCATCATTGACAATACCACTCTTTTTATCAGTCTTAACGCATTGACGCCCCATAACCCATTCAAGAGCAGGCTTGCCATTGACGATATACTCATAAGCTTCAAGAGGGATATCTGTTATGGTAATATTGCTATTGTAAATAACAGTCGATTTATCCTTTTCCTTACTATTCTTAATTTTTGCGAATTTCATTTCAGTCACATAATAGAATTTTTCGAGATTAGAGATTTCTGTCTGTTTTGGATTACCCTTTTTAAAGATCACGGGATAAGGCTCTACATCTTCATAATTCACGTGCAAATGACCTAGTTCACGTCCTGCTGTTACAAATTTCCAAAAGTCATCAGCACTCTTTACACACGGGATACGAGGCAATTCTTTAGAGAGGTTATCAGCATAACGGGCACGATAATCTTCCGAATGAAGTATACCGTAAACATAATAGAATAGATCATCCTTAGTGATTTTTTCATTAGGATAAGCTGCTTTAAAATGTGCTAATCCTTCATCAGTTATGGCATCATGCCTCTGTAAACCAACAGTTTTGTTTTCCTCTATAGAGTCTGTAAATAAAAGGGTTTGTTTCTCACTTTTACTTTTTGAAACCGTAGCATCTTCATAGATATATCTTGGAAAGCATTGACTATTCTCCATCACTTGAAATTCAGGCACATTCTTAGTCATAATAACAGAAAAATCTTTCTTTGCTCCCGTACCTGTAATTTGTATTACTCTATTTTCAACCGCTTGCCCCATTGGAAATATACATGGAATTTGGGCAACCATTTCATTAAAGGCACGATTGTAATAGAGCCATTGTTGTGTAAAAGGACGATATAGGCTTTGAATAAGGCATGTATCTTCAAATTCAAAAATCTTTCCTTTAGTTAAATGTTTCTTAAGATTAATACTCCAACTAATTTTGCTTTCATCGGCATTAACAAAATTATCTACAGTTTTAGTACGTGTTTTACCGTTATCATGTGTATAAACACCATTAAAACGCTCCACTTCACTATTGTAGAAAGTAATCATATTACTCATATTCTTCGCGAGAGTTTCATTGCTTGCATTGTATGCCCAAGCATCACGATTGGTTTTTAGACCACAAGAATAAATCTCAAACAGTTTTTTACTATGAGGTTTCTTATCACCTAAAGCTAGGAATGTCTTGAAACTGTCATCACGTTGACCAAGCCAATCATTATGCTTATCCGGTATAATTATTTGCCAACCTTGTTTGCTCTGTGTAATACCATCAATGCTACCAAATTTTTTAATTGTCTTAAGCTTTTTTTCTCTTGTGAGATAATCTCCAATATCACGGAAATATATTTTCCCACGCTGTTGAGATTCTGGATTTTTTATGAGAATAGAGATAGCTATGGGAGCCCGTGATCCAGAACCAAAAATCTTACCACCTTCTTTTCGCGAAAGTTCTCCAGAGGTTCGTTGATTACCCCGTAAATGGAAAATATAAAGGCTGCTAAATTCCTTAACGAGGCATTTTCTTAAACCATTTAAAGAACATGCATTAATAAACCCTGCGTTTGTCACAAAACCAATAATACCACAATCTTTTATACGGTCACTAGCCCATCGAATTGCTCGTATATAGCTATCATAAAGTGCTTGCATATTGATTGATTCAGATTGAGCAGCATAAGTTTCACTGATACGATTATCTAATATGGGATAAGGGGTATTCTTCGCATTATCATTAGCACTTTTTTGACCAGTTGAATAAGGCGGGTTGCCGAAGATAACTTCGATAGTCAAATTTTTCTGATGTTCCAAATATTCACTGTTTTCTTTGAGTATACCTTCCATAAGATCTTGTTTTTCAATCATTCGAAACGTATCAGTCAAACCAATATGCTTGAAAGGGATATAATTTCCTTTCATAAGACCATGATAGGTTGCTTCGATATTAATGGCTGCTATGTAATAGGCTAGCAAGACAATCTCATTTGCGTGGATATCATAACGGTATTTATATTCCATATCCTCTGGTTTGATGAGATTGGATTGTAATAGCCGTGTGATAAAGGTCCCAGTACCCGTAAAAGGGTCAAGAATAGAAACACCACGTGATCCTAGACTTTTTCCAAATTCATGACGCAACACATCATCAACAGAATGAATGATAAAATCAACAACCTCAATGGGAGTATAAACAATGCCTAATTTTTCTACTGTACGCGGAAAAGCATAACGGAAAAATTCATTATAAAGCTCTACAATTAAACTTTGTTGTGCTTCAAGAGTGGTAATTCCACGCGTGTAAAATTGTACACTCTTAGAAATATTTTTGAGATCTTGAGATTCTTCTTTAGGAGTAACTTTATCAAGGGCATTGAGTACACGTTGTAAAGCGCAAGATACGGGATTTTCTTGAACAAACTGATGCCCCTCAAATAAAGCATTAAAGACTGGACGCGTCACAAGATGTTGCGCAAGCATTTCAATCGCATTTTGTTCGGAGATAGTTGTATTTAAATTACTACGTAATTCGGTCATAAAATCATTAAACACACGCCGTGTTTCAGTTTCTGATTTCGTCAAAACCTCAGTTAAGCGTGTGATATGAGTTTGAGCAAGATCACCAACATTTATTGCCCATTTTTTCCAATAGCTAGGGTCGTAAAATCTATTAACAATAGCAGCTTTAATGACATCTTTACATTTAGAAAAAAGGGGGAGTTCTCCTTGTTCTTCACATGTGTGAGAGGATTCATAAGTTGCTAACCCAATATTAAGTCCTGAATACTCTAATTTTGAGCGTATAGGTAAATCATCAATAACCGTGGTCGTATCTTCTAACGCAAGTTCTTGAGAAGCAGCAACAATTTCAAGAGCATCGCTTACGTCTTGTTTTTTGTGCATATGGTGAATTATTTTATTAAAGTTATCATCATGAGCACGTAAAGCATTGAGAACTTGCCAGATGACATTATACTTTTGGTTGTTTTCTAAGGCTATTTCCGGCGGAATATCAGCGGGTATCCCAACGGGTAGAATGATATAGCCTCTTTTTTTACCCTCTGCTCGACGCATTACACGTCCGATCGCTTGAATAATCTCAATTTGACTTTTGCGCGGATGTAAAAATAGAACAGCATCAAGAGCGGGTACATCAACACCTTCAGAAAGACAGCGTACATTGGTAAGTACACGACAAGTATTTTCCCCCGCATCTTCCTTTAACCAGTCAAGTTGTTTTGTACGCTCTTTAGCACTAAAGGTTCCATCAATATGGGCAAGGGTACAGTTAAGAGGAGGAGTATCTTTATAGTTCTTATGAAGAGCGCGTAAAGATTCTTGCACTTTTTCTTTTTTGAATCTTTTGCATATGCGTTTAGAAGTATCAATATCTTTGCAAAAAGCTAAAGCTCTACGCATGGGCTTGGGGTCATCTTCAAGATCAAGTTTCAGATCCATTTTGGTAAGGGCTCTATAACAGCCATTAATCTTGGTCCTATCATCGAGAATAAGTTCATAATTCTTATCGGTAATCAGATGTTGAATGGATTGACTTACTTCTTCTTCGTTGACAACTAATATGATAACTTTACAAGGTGATAACAGCTTATCCTCTAAAGCACGTGAAAAGTTGTAAGTGTAAAGTTGTTTGCCATAGAGTTTTTCATTATCCATGGACACCAAAACGTTATTGGATAAGAAAGCATTCCTTTTCAGCTTGTCACTAAAGATCTTTGGGGTTGCTGTCATGTAGAGGCGTTTTTTGCCTCGAATAATGCTATTGTCATGAACCTTGATAAATTCAGATTCATGCTTTTCTGTTCCCAACACAACACCAGTTGTTCTATGGGCTTCATCACAAATGATCAGATCAAATTCAGGTAACCCATGGGTATTTTGTGCATCCGAAATCACTTGGATAGAATGATAGGTTGAAAAGATGACCGTCATTGCATCTGCTAGGTTTTCACAAGCTTCTTTGGCAAGGGCTTTCGCATCTGTTGTAGCAGGGAGAACAAGATCTGATGTTTCCATACCAACAATATCATCTTGATTTTTACGACGCTTGCCTACTTTCGTATCAGAACACACGGCAAAGGAACGCAACGGGATTTGTGCATCGGCTGTCCATTCACGGATTGTTTGCGAGACTAAAGCCAGAGAAGGTACCAGAAACAAAACACGCTTGCCTTTCCCAGCAAGGGTTTCTGCTATCTTCAAACTGGTGAAAGTCTTCCCCGTACCACATGCCATAATCAGCTTGCCACGGTCTGCTTCTTTTAAACCTTCACAGACTTTCTTGATGGCTTCTTCTTGATGGGGACGAGGCTCTTTTGTTGATTTCAGAACAACTTCTTTTTTCGTTGCAAATATTTGCCAATCTATCCGACTGTTTTCCATATGACGAAGGTCAATACGATAAACGGGTATCGCTTGTCCTTTAATCATGGCATTCACATTGTCACTTAATTCCACTTCTGTGCTGTCAACGAGAAGTCGATATTTAAAGATGTCTTTTCCAGATGCCGCGATAAAGCTATCAATATCCTTTTTACTGATCTGATGGTCTGCTTGATAAAACTTACATTGAATAGCCACATATCCCTCTTGATTGCGAAGCTTTGCCACCAGATCAATGCCGATATCATTTTTATTCCAACCTTCACGCTCTTCAGCCCATTCATAATAGGTTTCTACCTTTTCATATCGTCCATAATGGAGAGGGTCATGCATAAGATATTTTGTCACAAAATCTTCAAACACTTTCCCCCGTAGAGCATTTGATGTTGCCTGTTCACGATAGGATTGTAAAAGGGAGCGTAAAGTGAATTGTTCATTATCAGACTTAATAGATTGAAGCATATTGTAATAAAAATNCAGATGCCGCGATAAAGCTATCAATATCCTTTTTACTGATCTGATGGTCTGCTTGATAAAACTTACATTGAATAGCCACATAGCCCTCTTGATTGCGAAGCTTGGCAACCAGATCAATGCCGATATCATTTTTATTCCAACCTTCACGCTCTTTAGCCCATTCATAATAGCTCTCAACTTTTTCATATCGCCCATAGTGGAGAGGGTCATACATAAGATATTTTGTCACAAAATCTTCAAACACTTTCCCTCGTAGAGTATTTGAAGTTGTCTGTTCACGATAGGATTGTAAAAGGGAGCGTAAAGTGAATTGTTCATTATCAGACTTAATAGATTGAAGCATATTGTAATAAAAACCCCTTGCCTTATGAGATGATTAATATTCATTAAAAGAATCAAAACGAATTCAATTAAATGCACTTAAAGCAAATAACGATAAAAATGGGAAAAAACTGCTAAAAAAGCGGATAAATTTTTTTCAAAAGGGGTCTTTAAGGCTGCTTATCAACAGCCCATGACATGGAATAAGATCAGCAAAGTAGTGAAATTTGCTATTCATTTCACGTATTCATCAAGATAAATGTACTACGTTCTTTAAAATATCAGAATGAGTATTTTGATAGGTTTTGTCTGTTTTTAAAACCCCCAAAACACCTACAAAACCCTCTTAGATATATATTAAAAATTGTATTTATGTGTTATGTTTAATATAGGTTGTTTATTTGAAAGATTAACTTATTGAAATATAATAACTTTTATTTTTGACTAAAAAATATATATAAGGGGGGGTAAAAAGACCCCCCAAAACCCCCATACCCCCCCAAAAACTAATGATGGGAAGTGCTTTAAAGGTTCACTGTTATATTGTTTAATGTTTTATAAGATTTCCAAATTGCCTCAGTGTGATGTCTTATGACTTTTCACTAAAGGGTGCCATTCATAACGTATGGTAGGTCGACCGCCTTGGGAGTTATTCTCTCCAGAGATTTCACGAATATAGTTACAACGACATAAAAGCTCTAAAGCTTGCTTAACGGTTTGATTGTCTGTTAAATATTTCCAATCACGTTTATAAACATCCCTTGCTATAAAAACATCGGGTAAACAATCACAGCGTTCAACAATTAATTTTGCACGCTCTGCTGTTAATGTATCCCCCGCCGCATAAAGTCTTTTGACATGACTTAACAGATATTTTTCCCAACGCAAGGCTGTTGTAATGGCATAGAGACCAATTTCTAAACCACCACTATCAAGAAGTTCAAAAATTAACGCAAGGCTTGCTATGGTCTTTGGCATTTTTAAAAGATGCGATTGTAAGCTTTCTGAGTGAGTACCTCCTTTTGCCTCTTTATGAAGATGCTCGAACCATTCATAAAACTTCACTTGTGCTTTAGGAGAAAAACGCATAATCAGTGGTTGTTCGGGAGAACCTAAGCGTTTATCACGAAAAGAGCGAAATACCCCTTCATACTTTTGCCAGACCTCTTGATTGGGCGGTTTATCAACCAATTGCCACTCTTTGATTGTCATCGGGCCAGACAATCATTTGAAAGCGTTGCAATAAACCGTCATCGTTTATTCCACGGTGTATGGCTTGAATGAGCGGAATAATGCGTGAAGGTTGAATGCCTCCAATCATGGATAAAGTGACATAAGGGATAAAAATGGTTCCACGCTTTATACGGTCATAAGTAAATTGATCATCGCCATTAAAAGCTGTTAATTAAAAGGCGCGGTCTGATTGATATTCCTTTCTTTCTAGATTGGCTAAAAAGCCAGCCAATTCATCACGCACCATTAAGAGACCACGGGGGTTTTCTTTTAAGAGTTCCCCAAGCTTTTCAACAGACACATCATTGACAATAGTGTCATCTTCATTTTTACGAGTAGAAACTAAGCGGTGTGCAAAGTGCATTATGCAATCATATTCGCAATATTAGAAAAATAATAATTTATCATTATTTACTGATACGGAGCGCAGTATTGTAGAAAATAATTTTCTTCAATTACAAAATAAATAAAAATACAGTTGATTAAGGAAATTTTTTCTTTGTATGGAGCACACGTAAAATACGCACAACGCCATTTGAAATATCATAAATCATGATATAATTTGGATGTACAATAAGTTCACGTGTATTTACAATTCGTCCTAAACGACCAAGGGTAGGAAATTTAACAAGTTTTTCTACTTTTTCAGATAAAAGTTGATCAAACTTTAAGGCAGCGGAAGGATTATCTTGTGATATGTATTCACGTATCTTTTTGCGGTCAACGTGTGCTACTTGTGTCCAAATTAGCTTCATAAAGTTGATCTATCTAGTTTACTTTGTGTCTTTAAGCGCCATTCTTTTGCTTCTGCTTCGATTTCTTCAGAAGACATTATATCACTTGCATTAGCAGAATTTATCCCTAATTGAACTTGTTCCCGAAACCATAAATCGTATGCACTTTTTTCTTTTTGTTCTTTTACGATATCGCGCATATAATCGCGCAATAATTGTGCACCAGATCTATCACACGCCTTTGCTGCTTTGGAAAATTCATTTTTTAATACATCATCGACGCGAAAGGTAAATGTTGTCTCAGCCATTTTACGACCACTTAATGTGTTACAAAGTAGTTCTAATGTAATGTATTTTTACTGTTTCTTCAATAGGTACTATTAGAATAGATATTTTATATCTATTTTGCATTTTCATAGGGTTGAAAGGGACGCCCATAAATCAACGGGCTCTGTTAACAACCCAGACAGTAGAGCCAGACCGGTTTCAATGCCTTCACAAATGACCAGATGTTTTGGATTGGCTTGACTTAAATGCACCCCACCACCCGTTACAGATCCCAACATGGCTTTTGCTGGTTTTTGGTCTGTTTTGCAGCCATTGTCTTTTAAAAAGGTTCTATGAATAGCAAAGGAACCAGCGCCCTTAACAAGAGCCACCAACGCGGGCAGTGTACCCCCAGAGGGGTGTGGACATTTGTCGTAAAAGCGTAAATCAGGAGGCAAATCACATGTAATACCCCGCATACGTAAATAGGTTTCTGCTAAAGTGTTTTTAATTGGTTGGCTTTGTTGCCAAATTGCTTTTGCTCTCTCTGCTTTCCTTTTTGCTTGTTTGAGATCAGCACAAAACTGTTTGGAGAAAGAGAGCGTCTGATCATAAGCTTTATCAAAAAAGGCTTGTTTTCCAAGCAAGCCAATTCTAATAAGCGCTTGTATGATCTCTCTAAAAGAGCAGCCAGCATAACAAGTGAGTAAAAGACGCCCATCATGTCCATTGGCAAGGGATAAACTAGGCAGCCTATCATCATGAGCAGGGCAACGGGCTGTTCCATAACGCCCATGCCAAACCCCGCGCAAGGCACGTGTGATACCTTGCGCATTCTTAAAAGAACACATCATTTTTAATCCTATAACGTTGCGTCATAGGACGGATTGTGCTATCTTTAGAGTGATGAGTTTGAGAAAGCCTTGTCCGTCCTTACGTGACAAGGTTTTTTTATGCCGCGTCACTTTGACGTTGCTGTTTTGCTTGCTCGATGACATTCAAAAGATCCGATTGTAACCAACGGGATAAAAAACCAAATTTTAAAGGTTTTGGGAGAGAGCCATTAGTAACATGACGGCGGAATGTTGAAACACTCATATGAAGCAATTTTGCACTTTCACGGTCTGTTAAAAGAATATCATTTTCTGTCATTCTAAAATCCTTTCATAATAAAAAATAGAAACAAATCATGCCTATTTATTAAGCACATTTTGGTTCATTTTTGAAGGTATTTTATTTATAGAAAACAATATATTATCATATAAATTCTAATGTGATAATTTATGAGTTTTATTGAGAAAGAATGAGAGAGAAGAGAGAGAAAGTTATCCACAGATCATGGGGTTATGCACCCCATATCTTAAGATTGACCAGTGACATAAGCCGCCCATTTATCCATATAGACACGGCGCTGTTCTAAATAATCAGTACGACGATAGGCACGCTCTACTTTACCTCCTACTGTATGACTTAGAATGGTTTCAGCGACCTCATAGGGAGCATCGGTTGTTTCAGCAAGCCAATTGCGTAAACTAGAACGAAAACCATGCGGGCAGGCTTCAAGTTTATTGTCTCTCATATATTTTGCCATACAATTCTCAGCAAGGGGAGCACGACCGGAAAAAGACAGAATGAAATTACTTTTGGAAATACAACGGGCTTGTTTAATCACTTTTAGCGCTTCAGATGATAGAGGTACGCGAAATTCTGTTGTAGCGTCACGCAAACCTTTCATATTCTCAGCAGGAATAGTCCATACATCATCTTCAATCTGATCTTCACGAATATGACGCAAAGGGTTGGTACGAACGCCTGTCAGGATAAGCAAGCGCAAAGCCAGTTGTGTTATGTTTTGTGTTTTACAGAGTAACTGATAAAAGGCGGGAACATCTTTCCAATCCATTGCAGGTCTATTAGTGGTTTTATGACGTTGTTTACCTAAGAGCGCGCGTGCTTTTTCTGTTGCTTGTAAATCAACATCTAACCCTAATGCAGCGGCATGTTTGAGACAAAGATTAAGACGATTTAGTGCTTTCTCTGCTGTTGCAGCTTTTGTATGCCAGATAGGAGCAAGGGTATTGCGTATCTCTGTTTGTGTAATCTCTGAAACGGGCAGACAGCCCAATTTAGGGAGAATATGAAGGCGTAATGGTAAAAACCAATCACAAGCTTTACCGTCACCTTTTAATTCAGCTTTACGGCTTTCAAAAGCATCTAAAGCAATGTTTTTTAAATAATGAAGATTACGCATTGCCTCACGCTTTTGTTTATCGCGTTCTTTAATGGGGTCACGACCCTCATGTAAAACAGCACGCCATTGGTTTGCCAATTCACGGGCTTTTTTTAAAGAGACATGTCTTAAGGCGCCCAAGCCCATTTCACGGCGGCGCCCGTGAAGGGTATACCGTAAAATCCATTGAGCACCTCCATCTTTACGCTTATGAAGAAGCAAGCCGGCACCATCATTATATTTGCCAACTCCCAATGTTGCGACAGATCTTGCATTAAGACGGTTCATAAGAGCCATTTTTTAATCCTTTCTTATACAAATTTGAGTCCACACACTCATCCCACTTGTTATATGCAAATGAGTGATTTTAATTGATGCAACATAAACAGCTTTGAAATGAGAGAATCTTACGTTATTCGGGACTCTCATTCAATATGAATAACGATAGATTATCATTATAAATCAATGCCTTGTATGACGTTGGTGATGATCTCAAGAGAAAAGAAAAAAACCTTACGATAATAGGAGTCATTTGGGAGTATTGATGGTATTACGTGAATATCAGCTACAATATCATCTGGATTTATATTACTCGTAATTGGCATTTTGGATGCATGGCTCATTTGTTCTGCGAATTATTGGACTTGAATGTTTAATCTATAAAGCCCAGTATTGATGATATTAGAATAAAAGCCATCTTGATTTGTAAGTTTAATCGAATGCAAATTGAGAACATTCGATATAATAACAAGCGTATGCTTCTTAGCTAGCCCCTTTTAAGTAAGATAATAAGTCCACCTGCCATACTGTTTTGATTGGGGTTGAGCTCAGCTTTATAATAAACATCAAGCTTAAAAATACCGTTCGCTTATTTTGAGTTATATCAAACTGAAATACCTATAATTCTTTCTCATCAAAAATCTTGAATAAAAAAAGGCAAGTTGCTGCTTAAATTACTGCTAATATCAAAAAAATCAAAGCCAATTTTGCCACCATCTTTGACACTTTTAGTATATAAGATCCCGATACATGAGACAAGCACCATATCGTTCTTCCATCGGTATGTCCTATATCTATTCACGAAACATAGCTGATTCAGAGTGGGAAATACTATATATTTGTAGCAATTTCTTTTAATTTATTCATATCAAAATACAAATCCGATACCTTTTGGCAAAATTTATCAAGATAAATAAACAATTCATCAGAGAGAGATATCTTTTTTTCTCGAATTCTCATTAAATCCTCAGTTTTATTATTTAACGGATGCGCTTCAAAATTACTTGCACGATTTCCTGCTAATTTGGTAGGCATATAATGATTTATGATGTTACAAAAACTACAATCTAAAGGTCCTGAAACATTACTTCCAACCATACCAACGTAGTTATTTTTATTCTCAAAACACTTATATAATTCTTTAATATTACTTGCAAATGGCTTATAGACAAAAGCATTATAGCCATATTCGTGAATTTTTTCATAACCATATTTCACGAATGTCTCATCAGCGATATTTAAGAAACCCAAATCTGGAATTTTTGAAGGAAATTTCACAGGCTGTTCTATTCCAAACAAATTATTCTTATCTATCCTATCAATAAAATAATTCCACTGCTCAAAATTAATACTTGCATTGAAATCAATAATAAATTTTACATTTTTGTTTTCATTAACAATTGCAATTGTATCATCCAAATACTGATTCGATGATTTCAATTTTATCAAATCGTAATTACGTATCTCATCATCAATAATTGCACCTATTCCTATCGTTTTAATAGATTTCATTAATCCAGAATTAATAATTTTAGCCATTTCAACTTTTTTAAAAAAATCTTCCAACCCAAAGAAATAGCTTAAAGAATTTACAAAGTGTTTACTTCTATTTATTGATCGTTCATTTATAGATTTTATAAAATCGTCCGGCATTTCTCCGTGACTAGGTGACAATGGCAACTCCATAGCAAAGGGCGAAATAACTTTATCCTGAGCAGTAAATAAAATTATCAGTTCTGTTTTTTCAACTAATACACCAGAAGAACTGTGAAAAGAATCCGATAGTTTATATTTATTGGTGTAAACTCTGATGCGTATATCCATATTTTATCTCACAGCCAGAAAAAAAATCCCGTATCATATTTAACTGAAATGTATTCTCATACTTTTTTCTATTTTCAAAATTAAATAAAATGAACTCGGGAGTAGCGATACGTATTAGAGCTAACACTTCTGCCAAATCGAATCTCTCCGATAAAGTAATCGTCACACTATATGGTACGCTATCTTTTTTCATACATTCTATGTTACGCACCCACGTTTGTTTATATTTTTTACTGTCTAGATTTCTTATCTCTGAAATAACATCTGTGCCTATTTGTATCCCTAAAAAGAACGGATTACTCTTTAATAGCTTCAAATATGGTTGAATATAGATGTGCCCCCCTGTTGCAATCCGAAAATATTTTTTACAAATGAGACACATACAAGTATATTTATGAAGTAAATCATAATCGAGCTCAAAAGGCTCTCCACCAGAAAGAATAATAAAATCAGATTTTATGTCATTTATTGTATATAAAGATTCAGGCAACGCGTCATCTCTCACCATACATTCCATCGAATACGGACAATGATTGCAGCTCGCACTGCAATTTTCATTACAAATTACAATATTATCGCCCATGAAATTCCTTATTCAAGTTCATATAATCCAATACTAATTGTTTCATGAAAATATTTTGGTATAGACAAAGATCAGAAATTTTTTTAGCCACAAACGCTTTTATCATTGGTAAAGCTTCATCCTTTGATATAGACAGCAAATGAGAAATATAGTCTATCCGTTCTTCTAAATTGAGAGATAATCTTGGACTGGTGAAAAATGTTAAGATATCCAATTCCGGACTGGCTTCTTGACATAAATCCCAATCCACTACCATAAAAGAACTATCAGGAGTAACAATGATATTATCAGGATGTAAATCTCCATGTGATAAGATTATATTTTTGCTTAATCGATCTTGAAAGATCTTATTGATTTGATCAATAATCGCCTTTTGATGTAGCAAATCCATTTGACTCAATACAGTACCCCGGATAAACTCCCATTCGACTACTTCATCGCAAAGTGTTATCAAATTTGGTGCAGGATAGAGACTTTGTCGAAAAGAGCCATCCTTGATGTTTTCATTAATGCACGATGCTTCCGGATAAATTTGCCCATAGCAAAATTCTTGATGCTTGCGTTTCAAGAAATGTTGTTTTGACGATTGTGCATTTTCAGGCTGTAACCAAATGATTTCTTGTTTTCTGACAAAAATAATTAAAGCAGACACCCCAAAAATCACAGCCATAACCACTGCCAACCACAAATTAGCTTGCCAGAATGTTGAAAAAATATGACCGTATAAAAAACTGAATGCAAAGGATACAACAGCTGTAATAATGGCTGTAAATGATAAAACAGTCGCGATAGCTTTGGGATCAAGCAGTGAATTTATAAGAAGAGACGACAGATAAGATCGATAAGCAGATTTAAAAACACATAGCAGTAAAAATCCTAATATAAGAGCCGCAATGATTTGAAATGACATGAGAAAAAAAGCAATGGTTACCATACAACCAATCATTAAGACGGGAAAAATAGGATTTTGAAACTTTGAAAAATACTTCTGAAACAATATATTGGAACTTGCTGAAAAAAAATTCCCAATGATAAAAATAATCGAAACCAAAATAGCAGGTTGAAATGGCAAAAAATCAGAAAATGCGATAGAAACAGTTCGATTATTAACCAAAATAGCAAAAGCTGAAACTGCACTTAAAAAAATAAGAGTGAAGCGATAAGGATTTTTGACTTCTTTACGGCTGGCGCACATAACTGTGAAAATACTCGGATGAGCGTTGATATGAAAACTATCTAATCCCTTCGTCAGTTTTGAAAACATAAAAATAGCAAAAATTAATGAAAGGACTTGAAAAATCACAGGCAATGCAGGATGCACATAATAAAGTATTCCTCCTAAAAAAATAAGTACCGTTGTCACACTATAGGTAACAGCAGCCACTTCGGACTTAACGGAAAACAGTGTGCGATGCTTTGGTACTACAGAAAAGAGTAAACTATCTTCCGCACCTGAGAAACAAGCGGCTGCTAATGTAATACACAACAAATAAGTGGCGTAAGCAAAATATGCATAATTCATAAAAAGAGCTAAAAAACCGCAAAGAAAGAAAAACAGCCCAGTATAAATAACGCGCTTACTTCCATAAACATCTGACAATAAACCCAAGGGGACTTCTAAGATCAAAGGAAGCAATAAAAAATAACTACCGATTAAAACAATATCCGCTTGCGACAAATGCAATTTTTCCGACAAAAAAAGTGGTAAAACAGCAACCACTAGAGCAGTAGACTTGCTAACACTATAAATCTTAAATTGCTTAACCTTATCCACAAAACACCTTCCCACGACATCCGCTACATGCGCCAGATTCTTTCAAAGATTTTAAAACGCTTTGAGCAGACCAATCTATTGCCCCATAATTTTGTAGATTCCCAAAAGCTTCTGAATAAAAGCAATTTTTTAAATCTCCATTATAGTCCAATACCAAGGATGAAAATGGAAATAAACACATTAACGGCGACGAAACGTACGTAGAATTCTCGCCTAAGTAATAATTAATACAATTTACAAAATTTTGTGACGTCCATGAGATTTTCCTTTCTTGGAACTTTTTATCTATATAAATCTGGAGGGGGGATTCTTTCCTTGATAATTCATCTCTCAAATGAAAAAGTGAAGCGTTTGGCGGAAGAGTTTTGTTTCTTAAAGCCTTAGATCGATCCTTTGTATTATTTTTTCTAGAAAAACTAAATGACGACGTATCGAGCGGGCTGAATCCGATATAATCGACATCTTTGCTTATACAAAAATCGATAAAATTAATAATATTTTCTAGAATCTCTTTGGTAACTGTCGCTCTTATTCCTATACTTTGCAGAGGTTGAAGATTCTTAACTGTTTCAATGTTTTTCCACACGCGATCAAATTTATTCGCCCCCCGTATATCATAATATCCTTGGACACTAGTCGAATCCATAGAAATAACAATTTCTTTGAAGATCATCCGTTATCGGGTTATCAAGCGGGGGATATTCTCCCTGATTCTGTTTGGTGTTTAAATCACTATCCGAGGAGTGATCCAGAGGGAATGGTTTACGATCCGTGGAAGAATATTTGGGTTGATATTTATCTTCAATCAGGGACAGATGAAAATACGAAGTCTGCCTATGGTGTTCCGATTACAACCAATCGTAGCTATTCTGACCATCACGTGGATTTTTCGTCTGTTAATAAGAGATTTTTGACGAGTGATGAGTTCGCGTCTTGCATGTATGGAATCAATTCGGGAACCAGTATTATAGGCAATAAAGCGCCTTCTCCCAAAACGTCTGGAGGACACGTTGATACAGAAAATCGTCGTATGATTTCGTATATCGGTTGTGAGGATGGTTGCGGTTATGTGTGGCAATTTTTGTCTGGTTGTTATCCCGTGACGAAATGGCATACAGGGGAACAAGGAAGCAGTTTACGTGTAGACGTAAATGTTATGTTGGGAGGAGGCGATTGGTCCGGTGATGCTAGTAATGGTGAATTTGCGCGGAATTTTGCGCATTGATCACTCCGAACGCCTCTTAGATATGGCTAAGAAATTAGACATATCTGTAGGATTTTTATCTTCTGTCGAGATTGGCAAAAAATCTGTTCCTGTAGGACTGGAGGAAAAGATCATAGAGCTTTATGGTTTATCAAGAGAAGGCTTTACTCTTAAGAAAAGCAGCCTATGCTTGTCGCAAAACTTTTACAATCAAGACTTCTGATCCGTTGAGGCGTGAAGCTGTTGGTGAGTTTGTTAGAAATTTAGAGAATTTTTCACAACAAAACTTAGCAGAATTAAAAGACCTTCTTGAGAAAGTTTGCAAAAAAAGAGGCGTCCTATAGAGATAGGTTGAAAAATCCTATTCCCTCACTTTTATTTACGCGTCCCTCACTGTACAAAATATATGGAAAATCAATAAATTATTTTGGATAAAAAAGAGCATGGTGCCCCCAGAGAGACTCGAACTCCCGACCCCCTGATTACAAATCAGGTGCTCTACCAACTGAGCTATAAGGGCATAACCATGTAGGAGTTAGCACAAACTAACAAAAAGGAAAACAGAAAATTATTAAATTTTATGCATATTAAAAGAAAACTATATAAAAAATAACCAATTTATTTCCTTTTTTCCACTTTTTACAGCAAGGTTGGAACTATCCTTATGTTGATATCTTATAGAATCTTTTATAAGAATGCACCGTTTTGCTATCGAATTACGAATCTGAAGACTTTGATTGATGAGCAAGGTAATTTTCTAGCCAGTGAATATTATAATTACCATCAGCAACATCTTGATTATTAATAAGATCGCGAAAAAGAGGCAGTGTAGTTTTTATCCCATCGACGACAAATTCATCTAAAGCACGCCGTAAACGCATCATACATTCTAAACGGGTACGTCCATGAACAATCAGCTTTCCAATCATGCTATCATAGTAAGGAGGAATACGGTAACCTGAATAAGCGCCTGAATCAACACGAATCCCTAAACCTCCAGGTGTATGAAAATGTGTAATGGTTCCAGGTGATGGCGTAAAGTTAATAGGATCTTCTGCATTAATACGGCATTCAATGGCATGACCAGAAAAACAGACTTCATTTTGTGTCACTGAAAGCTTACAGCCTGATGCAATATGGATTTGTTCGTGGACTAAATCTATACCTGTAATTGCTTCAGTTACAGGATGCTCGACTTGTAAACGTGTATTCATTTCAATAAAATAAAATTCGCCATTTTCATAAAGAAATTCAATAGTACCAGCTCCACGATATCCAAGTTGGGCACAGGCATTTGCAACAATACTTCCAATTTTTTTCCGTTCAGTTTCATTAAGTGCAGGTGATGTAGCTTCTTCCCATACTTTTTGATGCCGTCGTTGAAGTGAACAATCGCGTTCTCCTAAATGAATAGCATTTCCCGCACCATCACCTATGACTTGAATTTCAATATGACGGGGTTTTTCTAAATATTTTTCTATGTAAACAGCGTCATCACCAAAAGCAGCTTTCGCTTCTGAACGCGTTGTTTTGAGAGCTATAGAAAATTCTTGTTCAGAATGAACGACTTTCATACCACGTCCACCACCACCTGCAGAAGCTTTTATAATAACTGGATAACCAATTTCACGAGCAGTGCGTAAAGCATCTGATTCTTCAGTGACTGCTCCATCTGAACCGGGAACTACAGGAATACCAAGTTTTTTGGCGGTTTTCTTTGCTTCGATTTTATCGCCCATGATTCGGATGTGAGTAGCTGTTGGACCGATGAATGTAATATCATGGGCTTCTAGAACATCTGCAAATTTTGCATTTTCAGAAAGAAAGCCATAACCTGGATGAACAGCATCCGCTCCTGTAATTTCACAAGCAGCAATAATTTGCTGAATACTCAAATAAGAATCACGAGCGGGAGGAGGGCCAATACAAACACTTTCGTCAGCAAGACGAACATGCATTGCATCTGCATCAGCGGTAGAGTGAACAGCTACGGTTTTTATGCCAAGTTCTTTACATGCACGCAAAACGCGAAGAGCAATTTCTCCCCGATTAGCAATGAGGATTTTTCGAATCATGGTTGCCCCTCGCTTTATTCAACAATAATAAGTGGTTCACCAAATTCAACAGGTTGGCCATCTTTGACAAGAACAGTGGTTACCGTGCCTGAGCGTGGTGATGAAATTTGATTCATTGTTTTCATGGCTTCAATAATAAGTAATGTCTCTCCTTCAGAAACATTTTGTCCTACTTCTACAAAAGGTTGTGCACCTGGTGAAGGTGCAAGATAAGCTGTTCCAACCATCGGAGAGGTTATTGTGTTTTTTGATTTATCTTCTTGGATAGATTGTATGGGAGATTCAGTTGTTGGGACCGGAGAAGATGTTACAGAAAAAGTAGGAGTAGAAACAGGAGCATAGATTGCTTGCTCAGAAGAAGTTAAGGTATTTTGGCGTGAGACACAAATACGAAGCTCCCCTTGTTCAACTTCAATGTTCGTTAAATTGGTATCATTCAAAATTTCAGCAAGATCACGAATAATTTTCGTATCAATTGCGGTTTTTGCCGAATCCATTTTTTTTGTTGCCATTTTATTTCTAACTCCTTGATCAATGAAGATCGTCATTATCTCATTTTATGACCGAATATCTCTAGATTAGGGATGAGATCTTTTGAGGCTTTAAAGATTTTTATTTCCTTTAAATCATTATACTTTGCAATTTAAAACTTGTATCTGCTTTACGCAAAATTGCACTTATAAGCCTGTTATCAAAAAAGAGAAAGCATAAAATTACCTCATTTACAGTATTCTTCCTAAAACGGATCAGGTATTCACTGTGTATTATCTATCGCTTGTTTTAGAATATCCTGTTTGGCAGTGCCGATGAATATTTTATCACCAATGATGTAAGAAGGTGTTCCCGTAATATGAAGTCCAGAGGCAATTTGAATGTTTTCTTTAAAAGCGTTTTGCAGAGTGGGATCTTGTATTGCATTATGTAGTTTTTTTTCATCTGCTCCTAATGAAACAGCTACTTTAATAGCTTTAGCTTCATTTGCGCGACCCTGATACATTAAAAGCGTTTTGTGAAACTGAGGATATTTCTCTGGGAATTGTTTTCGAAATGCGTAGGCAACAGTATGGGCTGCCATAGAATCAGAGCTTAAAATTGGTAAATCCTTAATAATAACCTTTAAATCTGGATATTCTTTTATCAAGTCTTCTATATGTGAATAGGAACTTTTACAATATCCACAGTTGTAATCAAAAAAATTGACAAGCACTTTTTTACCATTTGGGTTTCCCAAAATGGCGTCATGAGGAGAATGAAAAATTTCTTTTTCTAATAAATGGATGACAGAAGTTTGTATTTTGTTTTCGTATTCATTCTGTTTTTCCAGCTTATCTTGAAGAATAAGCTGCATTTCAATCAGAACTTCTGGATGAGTAAGAAGATACTCTCTGACGATTTGTTGAATATGATGAGAATCAGTATGTGGTATCATTTTTTCTTTAAGCTTAGATAAAAAGCTAGAATCTTCCAAAAGTTGTGTTTTAAGCTTTTCTAAGCTTAAATGATTTGCTGTTTTTGAGTGTGATGTTGCGTTTGATAAAGAAGGTAAAAAGATTAAAATACTCGACATAACTGGGACTAAAATTTTTGAAAGAGGTGTTATTTTCGAATTTTGAGAGTGATGAGTCATCTGTATACCTTCATATTTCCTAGTGTGTCATTGAGTGAACTATATGAAAAGCGTTATCTATGTGCAATAAAGCATTTAGCTATAGTGTGTATTTAAGAATGAGAAAAAACATCAATTTTTCTCTAAAAAGACTTCATATGATGAACCTTGGCTTGGCAAGGATTATTTTTTGTAAAAGATAAAAAAAATCTCTTTAATTTGTCAAATGTTGTTTTGATGTATAAGGGTATCAAAAGCTTTTTGTGCGTGTTTATTTTAGGAAAAAGTACGTTGATAATACAATGAAGAACACTTGTATTATTTTTTCCTATTGCTTTATTGAGTACTGAGAAACAAAATTAAATAATGAAATGAAAAGTGAAATTATGAAAACCACAACACATTATGAGCTGTTTATCATTGGGGGAGGGATAAACGGGTGTGGATTGGCAAGAGATGCAGCAGGACGCGGATTTAAAGTGGGATTGGCTGAAATGAACGATCTTGCATCTGGGACCTCAAGTGCGTCAACAAAGCTTATTCATGGTGGGCTTCGTTATCTTGAACATTATGAGTTCAAGCTTGTTCGTGAAGCATTGAAAGAACGCGAGATCATTTTACGTATGGCTCCACATATTGTGCGTCCTTTGCGTTTTCTCCTTCCTTATCATAAAGAATTGCGCCCTGCTTGGATGTTGCGTTTTGGACTTTTTATTTATGATTATTTAGGGAATTGGAATCAGAAATTATGGCGCAGTAAAACAATTAATTTTTCAAAAAAATTTTGCTCTACACTGAAGAAAGAATATCAGAGAGGTTTTGAATATTCTGATGCAAGAGTAGATGATGCGCGTTTAGTTATTGGCAATGCTCGTGATGCAGAAAAGTGGGGAGCTGATATAAAAGTACGAACAGAAGTTCTCTCTTTAAAAAAAGAAGACAATAAATGGCGTATCGTTCTTCAAGACAAGTTAACTAGTAAAGAATATAGTGTCACAGCTTCTTATGTCGCGAATATGACAGGACCTTGGATTGATCATGTTTTGGCAAGCATATTAGACTGTAAAGAACATCCATCAGTACGACTTGTTAGAGGTTCTCATATTTTGGTTCCCAAGCTTTATACTCATGATCGTGCTTATATTTTTCAAAATGGTGATGGGCGTATTATATTTGCTATTCCGTATCAAGAAGAATTTACCTTGCTTGGAACAACAGATTGTAATTATCAAGGAGATCCGGCTGACGTTCATATTACTGATACAGAAATTGATTACATTTGTGCAGCAGCCAGCGAATATTTCATACAACCAGTGTTGCCTGAAACAATTGTCTGGTCTTACTCTGGAGTTCGTCCACTCTATGATGATGGAGCTTCAAAAGCACAAGAAATTACGCGCGATTATGTTTTAAAAGAAATGGGAACAGGAACAACACCCAAGATTCTTAATCTTTACGGAGGAAAGATTACAACTTATCGTAAGTTGGCTGAAGATGCGATGAAATTTGTTGAAAAAGCTCTTGGTAAAAAGGGAGCGTCATGGACGGCTAAGACAGTACTTCCAGGGGGTGATTTTCCCTATAATCAATTAGATATAATCGAAAATAAGATTGCTCTTTTGATGCCAGATTTAGATGCTTTTACACATCGCAGGCTTGCACGCTCTTACGGTACGGAAGCATTGGTGATATTTGCACATGGTAAGGCAAATAGAGGAAAAAATTTTGGACATGGGCTTTATGAAGTAGAAGTAAAATGGTTGATGGAAAAAGAATGGGCTAAAGCATGTGAAGATGTGCTATGGCGTCGTTCAAAACTTGGTCTCCTATTTAATGAACAAGAGGTTGATACTCTTTCTTCCTATATGCAAAGCCAACAAGAGATTGAACAACGTTTATGATCATTTCATTTTACAGATTTTATCTGCAATATTGTAAAATATTTCTCTTCAAGAGATACTGGTGTCAGTCATACATATTAAAAAGACAATGATTGTCTATACCCTAATTTTATTTTTTTTTTTGCAAGAATCATAAAATGGCAAAATTAGATAGAATATTTAGGATCAACTTTATCTATCTTATAAAGTGAAATCCAAGAATATTACCAAGAATTACTCATTGAGAAAAACTGATTTATAATTAGATTCGTGTAGAATAAGGATTTTTGTTCTTTCTTGAGGAGAAAATAAAAGTACCTTCTGTAGCATTTATTTGCACAATAAGTTAAAAAATCTAAAGAAAATTAAATCTATTATGAAAAATTGTACAATATTTTAGTTTATCATTCATTATCTTAAACGCTGTGCTAAATCATCTAAGGATAGAGGCTTGATGAGCGTAAGAAGAACTTGTAAATGAGTTTTTTATATTATAGTGAAAAATTTTTTCATGTTTATATACCTGAACGATAATCTATGAGAAATGCCATATTGTGTTTTATCATGATTGATTGTAGTAAATCCTTATATCAATTGAAGATAATGGGCTGTTATTATACTCATGATAGTATAAGGGAATAAAAATTTACGTAAACTAAAAGTAAGTATTTTTCTATGTATAAAGAGAGAGAGCTATAGGGATATGAGAGTAATACCCTCATGATATTTTACAACCTTCCATCGCCTGTAAAATTTGCAGTAGCACCAATGTTGGATTGGACAGACCGACATTGCAGGTTTTTTTATCGTCTTTTAACGAAAAAAGCACTCCTTTATACGGAAATGATGGTAGCAGATTCTGTCATTCATGGTGTTCGCGAACAATTGTTGGCTTTTAGCGATAAAGAACGTCCAGTTGCATTACAATTAGGGGGGGCAGATCCGAAAAAGTTAGCAGAAGCTGCACGAATTGCTGAAGATTTTGGCTACAACGAAATAAATCTCAATGTCGGTTGCCCATCAAATCGTGTTCAAGCAGGTGTCTTTGGGGCTTGTTTGATGCGACATCCAGACATTGTGGCAAATGCCGTGGAAGCGATGAAACGAGAGGTTACTATACCAGTAACTGTCAAATGTCGGATTGGAGTGGACGAACAAGATGAAGAGTTAGCGTTAGATCTTTTGGCTAATCAGGTTTGGAATGCTGGATGTGATGCGCTCTGGATACATGCACGCAAGGCATGGCTACAAGGATTGAGTCCGAAAGAAAATCGCAATATTCCGCCCCTTAATTATGAAAGGGTTTATAAATTAAAACGTAAATATCCCCATAAATTCATTGGGATAAATGGTGGAATTAAATCGATTGATGAGATCAAAGAACACTTAACTTTCTGTGATGCTGTCATGCTTGGTCGCCAAGTTTATCATGATCCAACTTTGTTAAAACATATTGATTTTGAACTCTATGGTGAGTCGCAGAATAGTCTAAGTGAGAGTGATCTTATTGAGGTTATGTGTGATTATGCGGCTCGACATATTGCATCGGGGGGACGGCTTTCTCATGTGACGCGTCACATGATTGGTTTATTTCATGGGCGGGGTGGGGCACGTCGATGGCGGCAAATACTATCAAATGATGCGACAAAACCAAACGCAGATATATGTACTTTAAAAGAAGCTTTTTATGCTCTCATTTAATAACAGTCAGACAATTAACATATATTAAAGTTGAGATCCTTTGCGTTTTGATTTCTTTGCGATAATTTTGATCCCTTCAATTTTATAAGTTTTTGAAAGTTTATAACTTTTATTATGAATAAGAATGTTAGAATTTATATATTAAACGGCATGCTGATTATGCCTATTAAATAAAAAATAGCTTAAGGGTATCACTGTAAAGTAGTCATAAGATATTAATAACATTTTGAATCTTGCACGTTTGTTATTGGGGTAGAAAATAGAATGTAGAAATTATTGCTTTCATAGTATTTAACATTTTTAAAGCACTATTAAAAAAACAATAAATTATTCATATCCTGTATATATGACGTGATTTTCATAAACATTGTAGATTTTAAAAGGTATCCTTATGATCGCTAGTCCCTTTGATGATTTTCGTGCTTTGCTTACAAATTTACCTGTTGCTGATGAGTTTTCTATAATTTTGGCAAAAAAACGGCAAAAAAACTTAACAAAAGAGCAAGGAACATTGGGAAAACTAGGAGATATTGCTGTTTGGTATGCGGGGTGGAGGGGTACAGAAAAACCTATCGTAACGCGACCTTTGGTTGCTATTTTTTCTGGAAACCATGGTATTGTAGAGGAGAATATTACACCATTTCCACAATCTATGACACAAAAAATGGTAGAAAATTTTGCCTCTGGTGGAGCTGCTATCAATCAAATTTGTATTGCTTATGATCTTGGATTAAAAATTTTTGATTTAGCATTGGAATATCCAACAATGAATATTACGAAGGATGCCGCAATGGATGAGCGGAGTGCGGCTGCTACAATGGCATTTGGAATGGAATCCATTGCGGGGGGGACAGATCTTTTATGTATTGGAGAAATGGGAATTGGAAACACAACAATAGCTTCAGCTTTATGCTTAGCATTGTTTGGAGGGGAAGTGGAAGAATGGACAGGAAATGGTATGGAATCAGAAGGTGATTTTTATCAGCGTAAAATTGCAGCGGTTAAGACAGCCATTTCTTTGCATAAGGATTATTTTAATGATCCTTTTGAGATAATGCGTCGCTTAGGAGGACGTGAGATTGCTGCTATGGTTGGTGCTATTTTAGCAGCAAGAATAGAAAAAATACCCGTTATTTTAGATGGTTTTGTGGCAACAGCAGCTGCAGCGGTTCTTTATAAAATGCATCCAAAAGCTCTTGATCATACCCTTGTTGGACATGTTTCTTCTGAGACAGCTCATCGTAAACTTTTAAAAAAAATTGGCAAAGAACCACTTCTAGATTTGGGGATGCGTCTTGGTGAAGGGACAGGAGCAGCTATGGCAGCTGGTATTGTCAAAGCTGCTGTTTTAACACATGCACAAATGGTGGTTTTTTAACAAGAAAGTTTGAATGCCTAAAAGATCATAAGACGGATATAAAAAATCTTAAGAGCTTTGTTCATGCGTCTTGTCGTGTAATTTAATATAATTAAGTGGAAGTTCTGTTGTATATTTAATCTGTTCCATTGCGAAAGAAGAAGAGACATCACGGATGTCAATTTTAGAAATTAATTTTTTATAAAAAAGATCATAAGCTTCAATGTTGGGCACAACAACACGCAATAAATAGTCAATATCTCCACTCATTCGATAAAATTCAATGACTTCACGGAATTCTTGCACAATTTTTGAAAAACGCTTAAACCATTCATGACTATGTGTATTTGTGCGAATAGACACAAAAACAGTGACGTGTGCGTTTACTTTTTCTGGAGAAAGAACAGCAACACGACGCTGAATGACGCCATCTTCTTCAAGTTTTTGAATTCTACGCCAGCAAGGAGTGGTCGAAAGCCCCACTTTTTTAGCAATATCAGCAACAGAAAGCGTCGCATTTTCTTGCAAAAGATGTAAAATTTTTCGGTCAAGACGATCCATATTTTTTCTCAGTATTTTAATTTATAAAAATTTACGCACTAAACGACGCAGATATACAATAAGCTCATCGTTAAACCATGGGTTTTTCTGTAACCAAGAAGTATTTCGCCATGACGGATGAGGCAAAGGCATAACATTATAGCCTCGAGGTTGAGGAATGGAAAGAATATTTCTCCAATCACCAACAGTTGCAGAAACGGTTTTATGTTTTAATTCTATAATGTGCCACTTTTGCGCATAACTGCCAATAGCAAGAACAAGCTTTATTTGAGGCATTGCCTGAAATATCTTTTCATGCCATATTTCTCGACATTCACGTCTTGGTGGTAAATCAGCTTTATTTTTGTCATAACCTGGAAAACAAAATCCCATAGGAACAATAGCAAAAAGAGATTTATTATAAAATTCTTCTTTCGTGACACCCAGCCAATTACGCAATTTTTCACCAGAGCGATCATTAAAAGGGATAGAAGTTTCATGGACACGCAACCCTGGTGCTTGGCCTGCAATTGCAATCGAAGCAGTATCGGATAAATAAACGACAGGGTTTGGTTCATGAGGAAGAGGAGGAAAATAATGGGGTTGTTGGACGCAAACACGACAGGAATAGATCTCTTTTTCAAGTTTGATAATTGGGCTACATTGTTTCATTAGTAAATAAAATTAAAAAATATTTTTCTTATTCTGTGTGAGGATTTGCTTTGCGCCATTCTTTTGGTCGTTGAAAACTTGATGCCCATATTCCTTTCTTTTTCTTCCTAGCTTCTTGCTCTTCTTTGGGGTATTCATAATAATTTACAGCCCAACCATTATGTACAAGTGTTGCGTTGATATTGCTAACTTGTTTTGTTTTACATGTTGCAAGAATACGGCGATATTTATCTGTTTTTTGCCAGTGACATGTAACAATTTGATTTTTTAATAATTGTTCTAAATATTTCTTTGCTTCAAGCCCACAAGGGTAGCGTGCTTCCTTTTTTCCACAAAATTGGTGGAGTTCAGGAGCATCAATTCCAGCTAGTCGAATCTTAATTGAAGAAATCATAATGGTATCGCCATCAATGATTAAAGCATTTCCTTTAACAGAGTTTTGAGAAGAAAATTTTTCTTTTTGAGGCAATCGTTGAGTCTGCTTAAAATAAGTTGACATAATGATAAGAATGCTAGCAGCGACAAAAATACTGAAACCGATAACTTTTAGATTAAAGGTTCTTAGATCAAAATGAGAAAAAGATTTTTTCATGAAATAAAGAAACTGCTAACATTACTATAACTCTATTTTAGTATTGTTTATAATTCATCCGAGAAGCTTTATTCATATGACGAAACAATGTCTCGTTTTAATGACAAAATTTTCGTTAGATATCACAATAATCAAATACTCATGCAAAATATATGTAAGCAACTTAAATAATAAATCAACTTATCCAAATCCGTACAAAACATACAAAGTTTAAAGTAAACTTTTTAAACTTAAGGAAATAAAAAAACACCCCTCAAAAAATAACTTTGAAGAGCAATACTCCCACATTTCTTTTGGAGTATAAAATCTATCAATTTAATAATAATTTTATTTATTTAATTTTTGTTTCTTTAAATTCAACGTGCTTTTTTACAACTGGATCATATTTACGCTTGCTCATTTTATCTGTCATTGTACGACTGTTTTTCTTTGTTACATAGAAAAAACCAGTATCTGCAGTTGATAAAAGCTTGATCTTAATGGTTGCTGCTTTAGCCATAATGTAAATACCCTATTTATACTGAAAAAATATTATTTCTGTCAAAATTTATTTCCGACATCATCAGATTTTCCGGCAACACTACGGATGTTCTCAAAAAAGTCAAGAGCTGATTAATTTTCTCATAAGTTGGACAAACACCAAAATGACATATAAACCGAAAAAAACAGCCATGGCTATTGAAAAACCAAAGGGTTTAAAGATATCCATGGATTTTCCGATAAAGGTCGGTCCGATGAGCATACCAATTCCATAACAAAAAATAAAAGCAGAATTAGCAGCAGCAAGTTCTTGCCCCTTGAGACGGGCTCCTAAATGTGCAAGACTAATTGTATAAAGGCTCGCTGATACACCACCCAGAAAAAACAAATCAAGCATCAGAATCCATGGATATTGAAGAATCCATGGTACTATAAAAGTTCCTATAAAACCTAGAATAGCGCAACTCATCAGTGGGTAGCGTCGATCTTTGGCGTAGTCGCTTATAATGCTGATAGGAATTAAGAGGAAAATATTCCCAAGTGCAAGGGTTGCCATAAAATGTGCTGCTTCATTCTCATTATAACCAATGGATAAACTAAAGGGTATTATAAGAGTTAATGCGCCCATTTGAATGGCCCCGTAAACAAGGACCGCCATCATTGCACTTGGAACGTGAAAAAGATAACGAAAAAATGGCATATATTGATTTTTTTGAAATTCTGGACTTAATTTCCAAGCGGTAAGAATTGGTATAGTAGCAAGCATAATAAGGCTATATCCAACAGCAAAAGGAATAAATCCTTGTGTTCCCACTTTTGCTAGCAGCGTTAGACCTATTATAAACCCTAATCCTAAGACAATAGCATAAATAGAAAGGATCAAACCCCGTTTTTTGGGGGGAGCATAACTGTTGATCCAAAACTCTGACAGGATAAACATAACTGTCATGCTGAAATGTAATATAAACTTTAAAATAAACCAAACCCATATGGGATCAAAAAAATAGAATCCTAAAAAACTTAAAGATCCTATCGCCATCATAAGCAATATTGTTTGAGCGCTTCCTAAGCATAAGGCGATTCGAGACGTAAAAATAGCTGCAATAATTGTGGCGATTCCACCAACTGTTCCACTATAGCCGATTGTACTGTTGGAAAGTCCTTTCTCTGCCATAAGAAGAGAAACAAGTTGTGTTCCCATTGCCAATGCTGTTCCAACAGTGCCAATGGTTGCAATAGCGGCAATAATTGCACGCAAAGAATTATTTTGAGAGTCAAAAGGTTTTTTTTTCATGAGAATGGCTTAAGGTACTCTTGTTTATTTAAACAATGAAAAGATGAGCTGAAATGAAAGGAAGCCAAAACTATCCTTTGCAGTTTCTCTCATTTTCTAAGTATAAAAAACTGCAAGATTTTTATATGGTTATTATAGACTTAATAATAAAATTTATCCTCTTGTATACTAGAGAAAGAAGATTGTATATATAAAATAATATAAATATTATATAATATAAGTCATTTCTTAAATTGAATTTATTATTCATATTCTATTTAATTGAGGGCAAGAAGCTTAATTTTTTCTTTTCCCATAAAGAGTATAATTTTGTTTTTTTAATTTGTTTTTATGGTAGGATGTCGGTGAAAATTTTATTGGACGAGGTTTTGTTAACAGTTCAAAGCATAAAGCGCCAGCAAAAGGTTGTACCGTTATAAGTTTTACTTCTACAACATCACTGAGCTGATAGCCTTTATGGCTACGCTGTCCTACAAGAACATGTTGTGCTTCATCAAAATGATAATAATCATTTTTAAGTGTAGAAATATGGACAAAACCATCTGTATTGAGTTTATCAAGTGAGATAAAAAGACCTGCTTTTGTAACTCCGGAAATGCGGCCTGTAAAAATACGACCGATTTTATTCGTTAAATAGTGAGCAACAAGCCGATCTATCGTTTCTCTTTCAGCCATCATTGCACGGCGTTCGTATAAAGAAACTTGCGTAGCAATTTCTGCAAGATTTTGTTCTTGTGTATCTGTTAATTGATCATTTCCTAATTTGAGAGCTTTAATGAGTGCTCGATGAATAATGAGATCAGCATAACGACGGATTGGTGATGTAAAATGTGTATAGTTCTGCAAATTCAAACCAAAATGGCCACTATTTTTAGGGTTGTACTCTGCTTGTGATTGTGAACGCAAAATAACTTGATTGACTAGTTCTTGTTGTTGAGTATGAGCGACCTTTTCTAAAATTCTATTAAGGCGCGCTGAGGTAAGTTCGCTTCCGCGGGAGAGTGGTATCCCCAAACTTTGAAGAAAGCTCCGAAGTATTTCTTGCTTAGCAAGAGAAGGTTTTTCATGAATACGATAAATGAGCGGCTGGTGATGTTGTTTTAATGTTTCAGAAGCTGCAATATTGGCTTGTATCATAAACTCTTCAATTAAACGATGCGCTTCTAATTGTGTTTCACTCACAACATCTTTTATGCATCCATTTTGATCAAGAATAATCTTTTTTTCTGCAATTTCTAATTCTAGTGGTTGGCGACGATTTCGCGCAGCTTTAAGGCATGCATAGGCTTCCCATAAGGGGTGCAAAATGCTCTCAAAAAGAGGGGCTATTTTTTCATTTATATTACCTTCAATTGCCAATTGTACTTCTTGATAAGAAAGTTTGGCTCTTACACGAATCATAGTACGATGAAAACTATGTTTTCGTTTATTACCGTTTGCATCAAAAATCATACGAACGGCTAAAGCTGGTCTTTCTTTTCCTTCACGCAGAGAACATAAATCATGAGAAAGGCGTTCAGGTAACATTGGCACAACGGTATCGGGAAAATAAACAGAATTTCCACGTTTCAATGCTTCTTTATCTAAAGCGCTTCCTGTTTTGATATAATAAGAAACATCTGCAATGGCTACAATAATAATCCAACCATCATTATTTGCTGGATCCTTATCCTTGGTTGCATAAATTGCATCATCATGGTCTTTTGCATCTGGTGGATCAATTGTAATAAAGGGTAATTGTTGCCAATCTTCACGATTATCCATATTGGCAGCTTTGATATGTTTGGCTTGCTCAAGAACACTTTCAGGAAAAATATAAGGAATTCCTTTCGAAAGAAGCGCTATCATTGAGAGTGTTTTCTCACTCTTAATGTGCCCTAAAACATTCTTTATTTTTGCGCTCTTTAATCCGTAACCAGTATTTTTTTTTATTTCGACTTCAACGAGATCACCAATTTGAATCTTCATTTCTGGAGACATTTCAACAATGAGTTCATTGGTTTTGCGGTCTATAGGATCAAGGCGCCATTGATTATTTTCCAATTTTCGTACAATAGCAAATGCGCTTTTGGGAGATACGTCAATTTTACGAATAATTCGTCCCGTATAAGGATGACTTGAGCTTTCAGAATTTTTATTTCGAAAAACTTTTACAAGAATATGATCTCCAACACCAATATTACTTCCTTTTATGTGATGAAAAGAGTGTATTTCAATATTGGGCTTTGGAGAATCTTCCCATTCAAGAGGTTGTGCAATAAAACTTCCATCTTTATCACGTCCACTAATTTTCACTAAAGTAACAGGGGGTAATTTTCCTTTGTTTATTGCTCTTTTGTGGTGTTTAGATATGAGATTTTGATCCTTTAACTCACGTAACATATCTCTAAGCCAGATACGAGAATCGCCTTTTAAGTTAAAAGCTTTAGCGATTTCTCGTTTACTTGAGTGGTTAGGATTCTCAATTATAAAGGAAAGGATTGCTTCCTTATTGGGAAAAGTTTTCCCCTTGAATGAAGAGAGATATTTTATGTTTTTTTCACCTTTAGCCAAAATTTATGTCTCTTTTATTTTTGCTTTTGTTTTAGAAGAAGCTCTTTTTGAAGTTGTTTTTTTACTCGATGCTTTAGCCGATATAAGTTCTAGTGCCTCTGGAAGAGTTACACTAATGGGATCTTTATCTTTTGGCAATGTTGCATTAATTTTACCCCAATTGACATAAGGACCATAACGCCCGTTGCGCACGGTAATGGTTCCTCCTTCGGGATGCTCTCCTAATGTTGCCAATGCTTCAGGTGTTGTTCTGCTTTGCCTGGTTTTGTTTTCTTGTTGTTCTGCTAATACTGTAACAGCGCGATTGATACCAATATCAAAAACTTCATCTGCATGAAGAAGGCGCGCAGATTTTCCGTTATGGCTAAGATAGGGACCATATCGTCCAATCGTAGCCGTGATTGTTTTTCCAGTTTCAGGATGAATGCCAATTTCACGGGGAAGGGATAGTAAAGCCAAGGCTTTATCAAGGGTTACATTTTCTGCCTGCCATTCTTTTGGTAATCCTGCACGCTTAACTTCTTTGCTTTCACCAAGTTGAATATAGGGACCAAACCGGCCATTACGAAGAGAGATCTCTTTTCCTGTTTCAGGGGCAATACCAAGTATAACAGGTTCATCATTGCGTACAGCTTCATTCTCTTCTCCAGTATCTGTACCAAGTTGGCGTGTGTATTTACATTCGGGATAATTGGAACAGCCAACAAAAGCACCATAACGCCCAAGTTTTAATGATAATTGACCATTTTTACAAAGAGGACAGGAACGTACATCACTTCCATCTTCGCGTTCAGGAAAGGCGAGAGGTGCTAATGTTACATTTAAAGCATCAAGAACATTAGTTATACGGAGTTCTTGGATATTGATAATAGATGCATTAAATCCATCCCAAAAATCTCGCAATACGTCTTTCCAAGAAAGTTTGCCATCAGAGATAAGATCCAGCTTTTCTTCAAGATCTGCTGTGAAACCATATTCTACATAGCGATTAAAAAAATTTTCAAGAAAGGCTGTAACAATACGTCCCTTGGCATCGGGAATAAGCTTTCGTTTATCAATGACAATATATCCACGGTCACACAATGTCGCCAATGTGGATGCATAAGTTGAAGGACGACCAATTCCTAACTCCTCAAGCTTTTTAATTAATGAAGCTTCAGAATAACGAGCAGGGGGCTCTGTGGTATGTTGTACAGATTCAACTTTTTCTTTTGTAAGTGCTTCACCAGTGTTTATTTGTGGTAAACGTGTTGTTTCATTTTCTTCATTATTTTCTTCGTCTCGTTGATCCGTGTAGACGGAAATAAAGCCATCAAAGCGAATAACAGATCCTGTTGCCCGTAGATTTGCACAGTTTTCTCCTGTCTGTGCTTCAATTTCAACAGTTGTACGTTCAATTTCAGCAGAGCGCATTTGGCTGGCAATAGCACGCTTCCATATCAGCTCATAGAGCTTTGCTTGATCGCTATCGAGAAAATTACGGACTTGACTAGGATTGCGTTGAAAATCTGTTGGACGGATCGCTTCGTGTGCTTCCTGTGCATTTTTTGCCTTTGTTGAATAAAAACGTGGCTTTTCAGGAATATAGTCTTTTCCGAAAGTTTCATGAATAACTTTTCTTGCTGAATCAATAGCCTCAGGTGCTATCTGCACACCATCGGTACGCATATAAGTAATAAGCCCTGCCGTTTCACCATTAATTTCAATGCCTTCATAAAGTTTTTGGGCAATTTGCATAGTGCGAGAAGCTGAAAATCCTAATTTTGAAGAAGCTGCTTGTTGTAGTGTGGAGGTTGTAAATGGAGGAAAAGGATTTCTCTTTGTAGGTTTTGCTTCAACACTGAGTGTATGGTATTGGGCTTGCTCCAACATAAAGCGAATTTGGTCTGCTTGTTCTTGAGATTGAATATCAAGCTTGCCTATTTTTCTTTGATTAAACATTGTCAATCTTGCTTGGAAACTATCATTTCGGATGGTTTTTAACTGTGTTGTAATGGACCAATAATCTTCTTTGATAAAATGTTCTATTTCTGATTCACGATCACAAATAATACGCAAAGCAACCGATTGAACGCGTCCTGCTGAACGCGCACCAGGGAGTTTACGCCATAAAACAGGTGAAAGTGTAAAACCAACGAGATAATCAAGAGCGCGACGTGCAAGATAAGCATCTACAAGTGATGTATCAATATCACGTGGATTGTTCATAGCATCAAGCACAGACTTTTTGGTGATGGCATTGAAGACAACTCTTTTAATAGGTTTATCTTTTAAAACTTTTTTTTGACGGAGAACATCCAGAATATGCCATGAAATAGCTTCCCCTTCACGATCAGGGTCTGTTGCTAATATAAGGCTATCAGCTTCTTTAACGGCTTTTGCTATTTCATTTAAACGTTTAGCGGCAGCAGAATCTATATCCCATTTCATAGAAAAATCTTGATCCGGTAAAACAGAACCATCTTTTGCAGGCAAATCACGAACATGTCCAAATGATGCGACAACTTTGTATTGAGACCCAAGATATTTATTAATTGTTTTTGCTTTTGCTGGAGATTCAACGATAACGATATTCATAATTTTACCCAAATATTGAAATAAAAATTTTTTTATAAACGCCTTTTACGCGAATAGCTAATGCCAATTGCTTAAGAGCACATAAAAAAATATTAGCCATATAAAAAACATGAATATTGTACAACTTATGATTGTCATTATTAGAGTACACCCTATATAGAATTACACGATTTATTTTCCACTGTTATTACAAAAACATACGGCGAAATACTAAGATAACGTCTATTGAGAGGTAGGAGGGGAAATGCTCAAGGATAGAGGATTATGTTTATAAATCATTTAAAAGTTATCCAATATATTACAGACATGTCAAAGCAAATGAATCAGATGGCGCGTCAGGCGCACAGTCCGCTTTTAGCATTGCTTTTGGATATGGTTGCCAAAGAAGGGCAAAGCATTATTAATAGTGCTGAGGCTCTTGGGGAAGATCAAGATTCGACAATGACACACAACCACCAGAGTGTCGAATAAGCTTTCCAGCAAGCTCGAGTTCTACCAACAAGAGGTAGAGAGTTGGGAGTGAAACACCTGAGTGGATACTGAGTGTGTCTAAGTCGATTGGCGTTGTTGAAAGAGCGGAGAAAACTGCTGCACGTGCTGCATCATCATCATCTGCTAAAGAGAGGCTGCTGTTTTTTTCATCTGCTAAATTAAAATTCTCCTTTTCAAGTTGTAAAGAGGATGGTTCCTCAAAAAAATTGAGTTGCGAATTTGGAAGCGGTAAAATTAATGGCGTAAGTGTTTCTATAATGTCAGAAGGATGTGTGGTGAGTAGAGCACCGTCTTTGATAAGATTGTTTGTACCAACAGATCTTGGATCAAGTGGAGAACCGGGAATGGCAAAAATTAACCGTCCCATTTCAGCTGCTTGACGTGCGGTAATTAAGGACCCTGAGCGCAGGGCTGCCTCTACAACCAAGAGACCAAGTGATAGAGCTGCAATAATACGGTTTCTTCTTGGAAAATCGATAGCACGCGGCTTCCAAGAAATGGGCATTTCGCTGATGATGGCTCCACCGTTGGCAATAATATCTTCATGCAACTTTTTATTTTCAGGAGGATAGATATGATCAATTCCTCCAGCCATGACTGCAACAGTTCCTGTTTTTAAACTTGCTTGATGCGCAACGCTATCAATTCCACGAGCGAGCCCAGAAATTGTTACAAAGTCTGCTTCTCCGAGAAAACGTGCAAATTGAGCCGTAAGCTTTTTTCCAGCAGCTGAAGCATTTCGAGAACCTATAATTCCAATAGAAGTTTTTTGAAAAATTGAAACATTACCTTTGATAGCAATAAGCGGCGGAGGGGCTTCTGTAACCTTAAGAAAAGCTGGATAATCTGGTTCTCCCATACCGATAAACCGGACACCTAATTTTTTAGCTTTTTGTATTTCTTTTTCTGCATCTTCTAAGCTTGCTATTTTAATAGATGCAGAACCACCACCTTTTCTACTAAGCTCTGGCAGTGCTGCCAGAGCATTTTCTGCTGTTTTATAATGATCAATGAGATTGCGAAAACTAACAGCTCCAATATTTTCACTGCGCAATAACCGTAACCAGCTTAGACGTTGACGATCAGTAAGCAGGATTCCTTTATTTATCTCCGTGTTGCGTACCAATCTTACTTTCTTCCCCAATTAATAATCTACCGATATTTGCAGAATGTTTTATAAACACAAATACGCTCATCACAATCAGCATACAATAGAAATAAGAAGCGGAAAAATAAAAAACAAATATCGGTGTGATCGTAACAGCAATAAGCGCAGATAATGAAGAATAACGCATGAGGAGAAAAATCGTTATCCATACAATAATAAAAATAATTGCTGCAGGCCAATAGATTCCTAAGCAGACTCCTAGATAGGTAGCAACACCTTTGCCACCTTTAAATTTAAGCCATACGGGGAAAAGATGTCCTAAGAAAACAAAAAAGCCTGCTAGAGAAACAAGGATACTATTGTCTAGCGGATCACTAAAAAACTTTATAACGAAAACAACGATAGTTCCTTTCAACATATCACAAAGAAGTGTTAGAGCAGCAAGCTTTTTATTTCCTGTTCGTAAAACATTTGTTGCTCCAATATTGCCGGAACCGATTGTTCTTATATCACCAATTTTGAACAATTTCGTTAAAAGAAGACCAAATGGAATCGAGCCAATGAGATAAGATATGAGGAAAATAAACCATGGAGTGGATTGAAAAAATATTTCTGCTTCATTCATTAAGAATCTCATTAAATTTGTTGATCAAGTTTAAAAACGTTTTTCCCTTTCACAAAGGTCTGGAGCACGCGTCCTTGAAAACGTGCATTCTCAAAAGGGGTATTTTTTGAACGTGAATAGAGCTTCTCTTTCGAAACAACCCATGGTTCTTCAAGATCAACCACAATAAGGTTTGCATGAGCCCCTTTTTTGAGTGTTCCTGCATTGAGTCCAAAGAGCTTTGCAGGCGCCGTTGACAAAAGTTCCGTTATCCGTAGAAGAGATAGGCTCTCATTATGATAAAGGCGTAAGGCTGCGCTCAATAAGGTCTCCATACCAATAGCGCCAACTGCCGCGTCATTAAATGGTAAATGTTTTGTGTCGATACTCTGAGGATCATGAGAAGAGACAATAACATCTATAATCCCATCCTTTATTGCTTCAATCATTGCTATACGGTCTTCTTCTGTACGCAATGGGGGCATTAAGCGAAAAGAGGTGCGATATTCACCAATGTCATTTTCATTGAAAGATAAATGATTAATAGATACACCCGCTGAAATTTTCTCACTGCGTTTTTTACCTAAACGAAGTGCATCAGCAGAGAGTGCTGTCGATATTTGAGCAGCATGATAGCGTGTTTGCGTTAATACTGCTAATCGCAGATCTCTTTCAAGAGGGATAACTTCTGCTTCGCGAGGGATGCCAGAAAGACCAAGCCAACTGGCAAGCAGTCCTTCATTCATCACACCTTGCCCTGTAAGATCTTTATCTTGCGTTTCATGTATCAATGGAACATCAAAATCACGTGCATAAGTCATTGCACGCCGCATAACAGATGAATTTTGAAGTGTTTTTTTTCCCTCACTAAAAGCAACGGCTCCTGCATCTTTGAGCAAACCAAATTCGGTTATTTCTTGTCCGTTGAAACCTTGTGTGATTGAAGCAACGGGATAAATATTGACCAATGACATTTCCTGTGCTGTATGCGTAATAAATTTAACGAGTGCTACATTATCAATAACTGGATGCGTGTTTGGCATCATAAGAAAGGAAGTAATACCACCTGCTGCGGCCGCGTAACTTGCTGATGTAATTGTTTCACAATGTTCATTCCCTAATTCTTCAACAAAAACGCGCGCATCAACAAGTCCAGGGAGAATTGCTTTGTTTTGTGCGTTAATAACTTCTGCTTCTTCAGGGAATCCCTGATTCAGAGCTTCTTTTCCAGCGGCTATAATTCGTCCATTTTTAACAATAACTGTACCAATTTCATCGATTGCGCGCGAAGGATCAATAATACGAGCATTCTGAAAAACAATTGGTTTTATCATTTTTTTTCTCCACTGATCTTTGCGCGTGAATCTAATAAAGCCTCCATGACAGCCATACGCACTGCAATTCCCATTTCTACTTGTGTCTGAATCATACTTTGTGGTCCATCTGCTATATCGGATGCAATCTCTACACCACGGTTTATTGGTCCAGGGTGCAGAATAATAGAATCATTTTTGGCATAGGCTAAATTTTCTTTATGTAAGCCAAAATAATGGAAATATTCACGCGTAGAAGGAATAAAAGAGCCTGTCATCCGTTCATGCTGTAAGCGCAACATCATGATAACGTCAGCATTTTTAAGACCTTCTTTCATCGTGTTAAAAACCTCAACACTCATATGAGCAATTTCTGCGGGTAAGAGTGTTGAGGGAGCAACAGCACGAACACGAGCACCCAAAGCATTGAGACACAGGATATTGGAACGGGCAACACGTGAGTGTAAGATATCTCCGCAAATCGCAACAGTTAATCCTTCAATACGACCTTTTGCCCTTTTAATGGTTAGAGCATCTAATAAAGCTTGGGTTGGATGTTCGTGGGCACCATCACCTGCATTAATAACACAACAATCAACTTTTTGCGCTAATAAAGCTGCCGCTCCTGCACTGTTATGGCGAAAAACCAGTATATCTGGCTTCATCGCATTGAGAGTTGTAGCAGTATCAAGTAATGTTTCTCCCTTTTTTACAGATGAGTTGCCGATCGCAAGACTCATCACGTGTGCACCTAGCCTTTTACCCGCTAATTCAAAAGAAGATTGTGTTCGCGTAGAGGCTTCAAAAAAGAGATTAATTTGAGTCCGTCCATGCAAAGTAGATTTTATTTTATCAATTTTGTTAGAAAGGATAACATTTGCTTCTGCACGATCAAGCAATGTATTAAGATCTTGTACACTCAGATCTTTAATAGCTAAAAGATGTTGATGAGGGAAAAGTGGAAAAAAATTATTTTGCATCATAGCATTCTTCTTTATCTCTCTCTAAACAGGTTAAACAAGCATTTGTTTGAATATGATAAATGTTTCTTAACTCTAAAAAGACAAATAGTCTATGATATGAATGATTTGAATGTAGGAATATACCTATGAGTGCTGTATCTGCGCAAAATACTCGTCGAAAAAATACATTTCTTAGCGATACGCTTATGTTTCGTATTGCTTCTACTTTGCCTAAGTTTTTGTTAGCAAGTTTTGAAGAAATAGGGGATTTTGCCGCGAGTCGAGAAGCATGGAAACTTTCTTACTTAGCGAATCATTATAAGCCTTTACTATGCTATAATGATGAATGGGGGCAACCAACAGAAAGATTAGAGATCCATTCTTCCTATCAAGCTCTTCAACAATATTCTAGACAAGCAGGTTTGGTTACCTCGCTTTGGGAAAATACGAGCTCAGAAAATGGAGTACGCTATCAAGCGCGTGCGATTCGTTTAGCTTTATCTGCTGGTTTAGAAACAGGACATTTGAATGAAGTTATCATAACGAGTGCAGCTATTGCTGTTTTAATTAGTGATATTGAGCTCTTCAAAAAATGGCAAAATGTACTTTTATCACGCCAATATGATTCCTCATCAAAGCCTATTCATCATAAAAAGGCTGCTTCTCTAACTTGTGCATTTGACGATATTGAAAAATACGCTTTCAATTTTCCAAGTGTTAAGAAAATTTCTTTCGATGAAAGTATGGAACGTGATCTATATCGTTTAAATGTTGTAAAAACCAACGTTATTAATCCTACCGCTGACGGATATCTTGTTAGTGCAGATTTAGATGGTCATTTAAGTTGTTTTTTTATTCCACGCATACAAGAAAATGGCGCATTAAATGGATCTATATCGATTCGTCATTTAATTCAGCGTTCTGGAGAACTTTTAACACCAGAGGGGGTTGTCGACTTCCAAGGCAGTTATGGCTGGCTTTTGGGAAATGCTGGAGAAGGGCTTAAAGTTATTAAAGATATCGAGACGATGATGCGTTTCGATCAATCTGTCATATCGGCAGGTGTTTTACGAGCGGCTCTTCAATTTGGTATGGATTTTTTCCGGAAAAAAATGCCCAATCAGCCTTTACCTCCACTGACAGAACGTATTTTTGCAGATATTGCATTAGATATAGCTGCCTCACAAGCATTGGTTTTGCGTTTAGCGAGAGCATTTGACAATGCAGCAAATGACCGTTCTGAAGCAGCTTTTGCCCGCATTATGACACCTATTATTGCTTATCATGTAAGTCAATTGGTTGTGCCTATTATTGGTGAAATTATTGCACAACTTGGTATTGAAAGTTTTATAGAGAATAATCCATTATCACAAATGTTGCATAATGGGCCTGCGCGAATTGTGAGAAATAGTTCTGCTAATCAATTGGTAAAGGATGCCATTCTTATTGCTGAAAAAGCACCGGGATTGTTTCAGAAATTGTTGGAAAAAATTGCTCTTGATATTGGACCAGCGGGACCACGAGCAATTGAAATTATTAAGTCAGCAGGTGATATGGCATCAGCAAATGAAGGTGCAGGAAGATTTTTTGTTGAACAAGTAGCTTATGCAGCAGCAGCAGCAGCATTACGTTCTACAGACATAGAACATGTTGCGAATGCCTATATGGAAAGCCGCCTTGGGGGACAATGGAGATCTTCTTACGGGATGCTCATTGCACGATATAATGCAGGGCATTTGCTCAATGTCCTCTATCCTTCCATATGATGAAAGTTTTGAATTCTATTAAGAGCACCTTGCAATATAAAAGCGGCGGCTGCCGAATCAATACGGCTTGCTCGTTTAGCGCGCGATACATTCATTTCTAAAAGAGACCGTTCCGCAGCAATTGTTGATAAACGTTCGTCCCAAAAAACAAATGGAATTTTTGTATAAGCTTTCATATTGCTCACAAAAGCTCTGGTTGCTTGAACACGAGAGCCACTGCTTCCATTCATGTTAAGAGGTAAGCCAATGATAATAACGCCTACATTTTCACGGTCAAAAATTTTAATAAGTGTGTAAGCATCTTCTGTAAATTTTTTTCGCTGTAGTACAGGACGCGGATTTGAGACAATCAGCCCCCTATCAGAAATCGCAATTCCGATAGTTTTTGTCCCTAAATCTAAGCCTGCTATTGTTTGTCTAGGCAAAAGATGTGTTATAACTTCATCTATATTAATAACAGTCATAAAGGTATAATACGTTTTTTAATGTTTCAGATCTATAGTTATATTCTTTATTCATGTTATCTAATATTCTTGCACTTACAAGTGCAGCCTTGTATAGCCAGAATAAAGATCAATAAATAAACAAAAAAGCAGAAAGGCGTAAAGAGTATGTCTGTTGATCAAGAGACAGTCAAGCGGATAGCACATTTAGCAAGGATTGCCCTCCACGATGATGAGATAGAACCTGTGACAAAAAAAATCAATGCTATTTTAGGTTTTGTAGAGCAATTGAATGAAGTTGATGTCAGTGGAGTTGAGCCATTAACATCTGTGATGCCGATGACACTACGAATGCGTGAAGATAGTGTTACAGATGGCGATAAAGCAGCAGATATTGTAGCCAATGCCCCTGTTACAGAAGAAAATTTTTTTCTTGTCTCAAAAATTGTTGAGTAACTTTTTATATTTTTGAAATTTGAGAACCAATATGACTGATTTAACAACTCTCACAATTGCGCAAGCTCGTGATGCTCTAACAAAGAAAAATCTCAAAGCAACAGAATTAACGGAAGCTTATTTACAAGCAATAGAGTTGGCAAATCCAACTTTGAATGCTTATGTAACAATAACAGCAGAACAGGCAATGAAAATGGCTGCTGAATCAGACAGTCGCTTAGCGAAAGGACAGGGAGGGCTTTTGGAAGGAATTCCCTTGGGGATTAAAGATCTTTTTGCAACCTATGGTGTTCATACTCAAGCCTGTTCAAATATCCTTGATGGTTTTAAACCGCACTATGAATCAACTGTCACGGCTAATTTATGGCAAGATGGTGCTGTGATGTTAGGAAAACTTAATATGGATGAGTTTGCTATGGGCTCATCCAACGAAACATCATATTATGGTCCCGTTATTAGTCCATGGAGAAAAAAAGGCTCAAATGAAAAACTCGTACCCGGTGGTTCTTCGGGGGGATCCGCAGCCGCTGTTGCTGCACAAATTTGTGCTGGTGCAACTGCAACCGATACAGGTGGCTCAATACGTCAACCAGCAGCTTTTACTGGAACTGTAGGAATAAAGCCAACTTATGGACGTTGTTCGCGATGGGGCGTTGTCGCGTTTGCTTCATCTCTTGATCAAGCTGGACCTGTTGCTAGAGATGTTCGTGATTGTGCTATCTTACTCAGATCAATGGCCTCTTTTGATGAAAAAGATTCTACTTCCGTCAATTTACCAGTTCCTGATTATGAAAGTTATCTTGGTCAATCAATCAAAGGAATGAAAATCGGTATTCCAAAAGAATATCATGTGGATGGAATGTCTCCAGAAATTATTGAGCTTTGGCAAAAAGGAATAAATTGGTTAAAAGAAGCAGGTGCTGAGATTAAAGATATTTCTTTGCCCCATACAAAATATGCTCTACCTTCTTATTACATTATAGCTCCTGCAGAAGCCTCTTCTAATTTAGCGCGTTATGATGGTGTGCGTTTTGGTTTGCGCATGCCTGGAAAAGACATCATTGAGATGTATGAAAATACGCGTTCTGTTGGTTTTGGTGATGAAGTCAAACGGCGCATTCTGGTTGGGACTTATGTTCTTTCATCAGGTTATTATGATGCCTGTTATTTAAGAGCTCAAAAAGTAAGAACACTCGTAAAACGTGATTTTGATCAATGTTTTGCTTCAGGCATTGATGCTATTTTGACACCAGCAACACCAACACCTGCTTTTGGTATTGCTGATGAAAAAATAAAAAATGATGCTGTAGCAATGTATCTTAATGATATTTTTACGGTACCAGTTAATATGGCTGGTTTACCAGGAATTTCTGTTCCTGCTGGTCTGTCATCAAATGGTTTACCTCTAGGATTGCAATTGATTGGTAAACCTTTTTCTGAAGAAGTCATTTTTCAGATAGCGCACATTATTGAACAAGAAGCAGGAATATTCAGTGCAGAAAAATGGTGGATGTAATAGTCAAAATCCACAAAGGAGCATTTCTCATCCTTAATGAGAAATGCTTTTTTAAAAGGTGGAGGGATGAGCTCTATTTCCTTAATTCGTAGTCTTACCCACCAAGATAGGCTTCTTTAACACGCGAATCAGAGAGCATAGTTTTTCCTTCACCGTGAAATAAAATATGTCCTACCTCTAAAATATAAGCATAGTCAGCTATGGAAAGTGCAGCAAATGCATTTTGTTCAATAAGAAGAACAGTTTTTCCCATATCATTAATTTTTCGAATAATCGAAAAAATTTCTCGAACGAGAAGTGGTGCTAACCCCAACGAGGGTTCATCTAATATGACCATATCAGGATTGCTCATAAGTGCACGGCCCACAGCAACCATCTGTTGTTCACCACCTGACATTGTTCCTCCCAACTGTTTTGCTCTTTCACGTAGGCGCGGAAAAAGGTCAAATATCCATTCAATATCACGGGAAACTCCCTGCTTATCGTGACGAATATAAGCGCCTAGATGAAGATTCTCTAAAACAGTGAGATGGGGCATGATACGTCGTCCTTCAGGGCTTAGAGCAATCCCTAATCGCAAAATCTCTTCTGGTGATTTTTTAATAATAGATTTGCCGTTATAGGTAATTTCTCCATAAACAGAGCGATTAAGCCCTGTAATAGAACGTACAATACTGCTTTTTCCTGCACCATTGGCTCCAATTAAAGTGACAATACTGCCCCGCTTTATGGACATAGAAAGATTTTGGACAGCTTTAATGGCGCCATAATGAACGTAAAGATTTTTTATTTTAAGAATATCCATAAACATCTCCGCCAAGATAAGCTTCAATAACTTTAGGGTTATTACGAATTTCATCTGGTGTACCACTGGCAATGCAACAGCCATATTCCATAACCAAAATATGTTGGCAAAGCCCCATAACCACTTTCATATCGTGCTCAATAAGAAGAATTGTAAGATCAAAGTCTTTTTGCACTTTTGCTATGAATTTTCTAAGATCTTCACTTTCTTGTGGATTCATGCCAGCAACAGGTTCATCAAGAAGAAGCAATTTGGGCTTTGTGGCTAACGCACGTGCAATTTCTAGACGTCGTTGCACACCATAAGGTAAAGCTGTTGCCGATTGATTGGCAAGGTGATCAAGTTGTAGCTGTTCAAGGAGCTCCAAGGAATTTTTATAAACTTCCTTCTTTTCTTTTATTGCTTTTGAAAAAAAGAGAGCTGAAGAAAACCAAGGATATTTTTGTCGAACATGCGCTCCTACCATAACATTCTGCAAAACCGTTAACCCTGAGAAAAGACGAATATTTTGAAATGTTCTGGCAATATGGCTTCTACAGATAATATAAGGAGACGCTCGAGAAATTTTTTTCTCATCAAAAAGAATGATGCCGCTTGTAGGAGCATAAAATCCAGAAATCATATTGAAAACTGTTGTTTTTCCAGCACCATTGGGACCAATTAATCCAGTAATACTTCCTCGTTTAATTGCCATATTAACATTATTTACAGCAACTAATCCGCCAAAACGCATTACAATATTATTGAGTGAAAGGATATTGTCGTTCATAGCTTTCCCTCAGTATTAGAAAGCTTTTTGCGTGTCAAAAAGCTATAAATTCCATTCCATGAAAATTCTCGTTGTCCCATTAACCCTTTTCTCCAAAACAAGATAATTACCAGCAATAAAAGGGAAAAAACAACCATACGAAGCCCTGGGGTTTCTGGAATATGTATAAAACCTAAGTCAAATGGACTTTCAATAATACGAAGCCATTCAAGCATGACTGTAATAATAATGCTGCCAATAATGCTCCCTGTAATTGAACCGAGACCACCAGCAACAACAATCATTAAAATATTAAAAGTCAGAAGAAAATTAAACATTTTTGGATCAATGGTTGAAATAAGAGCCGCCATTAATGCGCCACCTATACCTGCAAAAAACGCTCCAACAGTAAAGGAAAAACTACGGTAGAAAAAAGCATTAATTCCCATAGTTTTCGCAGCTATTTCATCATCACGAATAGCACGTAATACGTTACCAGTATTACTTTGCAGTAAGAGGACAATAAAGAGAACTGTAAATGCTAGCCAACCATAGTTCCACCATAATGTTGCATTTTGAGGTATTCCTTTGATTCCCAAAGAGCCATTTGTGAGCGATGTTGCGTTCGTAATGACAATGCGAATAATTTCCGCAAAACCTAATGTTGCAATTCCAAGATAATCGCCACCAAGACGCAATATTGGTAAAGCAATTAATAAACCTACAACAGCAGCACACAAACCACTTACAACAACAGCGATAAAAAAAGGTAACTGCAAATGATATAATGGTTCAGCAATAGGCTCAAGAATCCACATCATTTCTTTTTGTTCAGGGGAAAGAAGTAAAATTGCGCAAACATAAGCACCAATAGCCATAAATCCAGCATGTCCAAGAGAAAACATACCTGTGAAACCGTAAATCAAATTAAGCGAAATTGCCAATATCGCATTAATAGCAATCAGATTGATGATACGAAGCGTATAGTCATTAAAATGGCTATCAGCATAAAATAAAAAACCTATGAGAACTAAAACACTTATACACGATAAAACAGTTGTCGCTGACTTTGCCATTAGATTTTCTCCTGATTTCTTTTACCCATTAATCCTGTGGGCAATATCAATAGAATCAGAATCAATAAAATGAAAGCGAAGGCATCTCGATATCCAGATAGCGCGGGGAAAAATGCGATAATCATAATTTCAATAAACCCTAATAATAATCCTCCCAACATTGCACCTGGTATCGAACCAATACCTCCGATAACAGCAGCGATAAATGCTTTGAGACCAGGAAGAACACCCATATAAGGCTGAATTTGAGGATAACGTAAAGACCACATAATGCCAGCTATGGCGGCAAGAGCTGAGCCTATTCCAAATGTAAACGCAATAACTTTATTGACAGACACACCCATCAAACGTGTTGTTTCAATATCATGGGAGATTGCGCGCATAGCAAGACCCGGTTTTGTTTTATGGATAATCCATAATAGTAATAAAATAAGAATTAATGACACAAAGGGAACGATCAGAGACATGGGAGCAATTCTGATGATACCATCTGCTCCTGATCCTAGATGCCATAAAAATGGTGTTACAAGAAAATCTGGCTGTTGTACACCTTTCGGAACACCACTAAAGAGTACAGTAGCAAGATTTTCAATAAAAAAAGAAACACCAATTGCACCGATAAGTGCCGAAATACGCGGAGCATGGCGTAGAGGTTTATAAGCAAATTGATCAACAGCAACACCCACAGCACTTGTAATAAAAATGGAAAAACAAAGAGCTAAAACCCAAATCGGTGTAAAATCTTGCGGGGAAATTTTAAAATAATAAACAAATCCTAGCGCAAGAATTAAAAAAGCAGCAATCCAATAAATTGGAGGACGCCTTTTAAAGCCTATAAAGACCGAATAATAAACAAGAGCAGCAAAAAACAAAAGAAGAAAAGCTACCCAAGCAGGCATAAAGCCAATTGTGGAAAAGAAAACAAAATATGCTCCCAGCATAAAGATATCACCGTGAGCAAAATTAATGAGTCTCAGTATACCGTAGACCATGGTGTAGCCAATAGCAATAAGCCCATAAAGAGATCCCAATGCCAGTGCATTAAAAAAGTACTGGATGAACATTTCAGTGCTCATCTCTCATCCTTCCACATTTGTTAATTTACATAGGATAATAAGAAATTTCTAAGTTTTTGGTTGAGAAAAAAATCCTCAACCAATTCTTGCATTTTAGTAAATAAAACTTTTTAATTAAAAAGCAGGTTTAACTTCTTCTAAATAAACACGTTTTCCATCCTGTATTTTAATGATACCAATAGGAATTTTAGGGTTATGATTTTCATCCATTGACATATCCCCAAAGGGGGTAGGAAAATCTTTTAATTTGCTAAGTGCGATAGTAATTTTTTCACGATCAGTGCTACCAGCATTTTCAATAGCCTTCATGAACATCATATAACTCGTGTATCCCAAAACAGAATTGATATTTGGTTCTTTGTCAGGGTAAGCTTTTTTCCATTCTTTTGTGAATTCTTGCGCAGCTACTGACATATTTGGCATATACTCACTATAGGGAAGTGTCGTATGTAAGAAACCTTCTGCAGCTTTTCCTGCAATCGTAATGGTTTCTGGATTATCCATAGCATCTCCACCCATAATTTGAAACTTCGCTCCTAATTCTCGTGCTTGTTTCATGATGATAGCACCTTCAGAAAAGTAAGATGGAATGAATAAGATATCAGGTTTCTGGGCGATAATTTGCGTGAGAACAGCTGAAAAGTCCTGATCTCCAGAATTATAATTTAAATTTGAGATAACTTCACCACCTAATTTTTTGAAAGCACGCGTAAAATAACTTGCAAGACCAATAGCATAATCGCTTGAAATATCTTTAAGGATAGCAGCCTTTTTTGCGTGTAAAGTTTGGCTTACATAAGTTGCGATTCCTACTCCTTGATAGGAATCAATAAAGCAAGCACGAAAGTAATATTTTTTACCCTGTGTAACAAGGGGACTTGTTGAGGACGTTGTAATGGTTGGAGTCTTTGCCTTTTCAGATATTTCACCACCTGCTAACGAGAGTGAAGAACCATAGCTACCAATGATTCCACTCACTTTTTCACTTGCTGTTAAACGCATAACAGCATTAGCCGCTTCTACTTTATCAGATTTGTTATCAATAATAACAAGTTCCACTTTACGTCCTAAAATTTCTGGAACTTTTTTATGGGCTAATTCTATACCTCTAATTTCAAGCTGACCTCCAAATGCATTTTGACCACTTAATGGAAGATAAACACCAATCTTAATAGGTTCATTCGCATAAACATTTGCTGTAAATGCCATAAATGCTGCGATTATCGTAAGGATTTTCTTCAATTGCATTGCGCATTTTCCTTAATTGAATTGTCGTTTTTTCACCTTATATTGAACTTCTTCATCATGCAAGTTACACATTAATCAAAATATCATTATGTAAAAAAACTTTTATATGACCTCTTTTGTAGGGCACCCCTTGTAAGGTATGTAAAGTGTACAATCAAATAGTTTTATAAATATTCATGTTGATATTCTCTGACATTAACATAGAAGATACGACAATGTGGGGAAATCTTATCTTGGGGCTTGCGTGTTGATACAAGAGCAATGTTTACTTAAACTTAGAGAATCAATATCGTACAATTTATAAGCTACAGGATCACGTTATTATGACGAGTAAGGATGCATTAAAGGATTGTTCCCCATCTGAGGATAGTATAGGTGCTTGTGGGGAGATTATCGAAATCAGTGGTGTCATTAAGTGGTTTGATGGTAGTAAGGGGTATGGATTTATTGTACCTGATTTACCTCATTTTCCCGATATATTATTGCATGTTACGGTAATGCGAAGGGATGGTTTTCAAACAGCTTTAGAGGGAGCTAAAGTCATTTGTGCTGTGGAAAAAACTGAACGAGGGTTAAAGTGCGTTCAGGTGAAATCCATAGATTGTTCTTCAGCAATTCATCCATCAGAAGTTCCTGCCCGTACCCATGTTGTTGTTACTCCAGAAAGTGGACTAGAACGAGCAATTGTTAAATGGTTTAATCGTGACAAAGGATACGGTTTTCTTAGCCGTGGGCAAGGAACAGAAGATATTTTTATTCATATGGAAACATTGCGCCGTTTTGGTTTAGCAGAGCTTCGTTCTGGCCAAGTTGTTCTTGTACGTTTTGGTAAAGGAGAAAAAGGTTTAATGACAGCAGAGATTTATCCGGACATAGGCATTCCTTTAGCTACGCATTGAATTTCACGAGTGAAATCAGTATGTTTTCTATATTTTTAAAGATGGTTATTCCGTAAATTGCTATAGAGGTAGATTTTTAAAGAAAATATGGCTCTCGTGAATCCATAAACCAAATGAAGAAAATTTCGCATATTACGTTGAAAGAAACTAGAAAACAACAAGGAAGCAATCCTCTTTTTTTTTGACTTTTAAACTCTGGTACCTTTTATTTTAGAAACAAAATTTAAAATTTTTCTGTGGTGGAGACAAGAATGTTAAAGCCTTTTAAAAAGGGGCATATTGTTTTATTGGTGATGCTTTTTATGTTAGATATGCGTGTTGTTGTAGCAAAGGAGCCCATAGAGATTCCTGTGCATCCAATTCCTTTAGAAATACATACAAAGCAAGGTTCGGTTTTTTATAAGGTAGAGATTGCTTTTACGCCATCTCAAGCAGCAGCTGGTTTAATGTATCGAACTGATTTTCCACGCGATCGTGCAATGCTCTTTAAGCAGCTAAAAAGTTCTCGATCGGGAGATGAGCAGAAAATTTTTATGTGGATGGCAAATACGCCTTTACCTTTAGATATGATTTTCTTAAACTCTGAGGGAATTATTGTATCGATTATTGAAAATACTTCTCCACTTTCAACAAATACCATTTCATCAGAAGTTCCTGCAGCTTTTGCACTTGAAATTAACGCTGGTGAAGTTTCTAAAAAAAAGATACAAAAAGGACAACGTGTTATTCATCCTGTACTTTGTGGAAAGTGCAATAAAAAATGACCGCTGAAGATATTCGTTTTTTTGAATATAATGGTTTGCGATTTGCTTATCGAGAAGAAGGGCAGGGCGCGCCTATTTTGTTGATCCATGGTTTTGGATCTTCTGCACGGGTGAATTGGTATGCAACGGGTTGGTTTCGTATTCTCACTGAAGCAGGATATCGTGTTATTGCTCTTGATAATCGCGGTCACGGAGATTCAGTTAAAAGTTATGATCCTGTCTTTTATACACCTCAAGCTATGGCTGGCGACGCAGTAAAGTTACTGCAGCATTTAGAGTTATCTAAAGCCCATGTTATGGGATATTCTATGGGGGCTCGTATTAGTGCTTTCATGGCTCTTTTGCATCCAACATATGTACACAGTGTTATTTTTGGTGGTTTAGGTATTGGTATGGTGACGGGAGCAGGAAATTGGGAGCCTGTTGCTGAGGCCCTTTTAGCAGAAGATATTTCCACTATTACCAATACGCGCGGTTTAATGTTCCGTAAATTTGCAGATCAAACGAAAAGCGATAGGCGTGCTCTTGCTGCTTGTATCATTACATCAAAACAGGAGTTAACGGTGTCTGAAGTTTACAAAATCAAACAACCAGCACTTGTTGCCGTTGGTTCATTAGATGAAATTGGAGGTGATGCAGAGCCATTGGCAGCCTTGTTGCCTTGTGGTGAAGCTTTATCAATTCCTGATCGAGATCATATGTTTGCTGTAGGCGATAAAGTTTATAAAAAAGGCGTTATCGATTTTCTTTCTCGTTATCCTATAAAATAAGAACTCTTCATAGCTTTTAGAATTTACAGAAATACCCAATATTTTTATTTCGTATAAATTGAAAAAAGCTTATTAAAAAATCTTTCTGTTGTGACATAAGTTTTTATAAAAAATGAAAAGAAAAATAAACTCTTATTAGCTTATTTTGCATATTTTCCAGAGACGTATTTCTTCTAAGATTAGATAATTATAATTTAAAGGTTATTAAAAAGAATTATTTTCGAATGATGTAATAAATATTTTTTGCTAAAAAATGTAGTTTTAAATAAAAAAATATTTTTATTTGTATTTTTTATAAAATAAACAAAATTATAAATTATTGATCAATTTATTTTTACGAATATGCGTTTTAAATACAGATGCTAAAATTGGAGATAAAGTAAAATTATTAAAAATATACAGTTTTTTTTGCCATTTTTTAATCTATACGGGTATATTTAATAATGATAGACTCCTTTTGTAAACGTTCTTTATGAATGTATAAAGAACGTTGTGAATATATGTAATATTAAGTAAATATTCAGATTATGCTTTTTTACTGACTTTACAGAATCATAAGAGTGTCTTATTTGCACGACACGCAATTATTTTAATCGTTTCAAAAAAACAGGAGAGCATAGTGAATGCTGATGAAATAAAAAAACTTGATAATTATTTTAAAAATATATTCCAAAACTCAGCATTGCAAGTCAGAGCACGGCCTAAAAAGAGTGATTCTTGTGAGGTTTATATGGGAGATGAGTTTTTAGGCATTATCTATCGAGATGAAGATGAAGATGAGCTCTCCTATAATTTCTCAATGGCTATATTAGATATTGATTTAGAAAATTGATTCGTTATTCATAGTTGAATGAAGTCTTTTTTATCCCATAAGATTTATATAAGTTTTAACGCTTTAAAACTCGTATGGTTATTTCGTGCAATAATAAGATGGTCATGGATAATAATTCCTAATGCATTTGCTGCATCTTTTAATCTATATGTCATTGTTATATCTGCATTAGAGGGGGTGGAATCGCCAGAAGGGTGATTGTGGACTAAGATAAGTCCTGATGCGGATAACTCTAAAGCTCGAGAAATAACTTCACGAGGATAAACAGGGGTATGATCAATGGTTCCAGTTTGTTGTACCTCATCAGCAAGTAAGCCGTTTTTCTTATCAAGAAACAAAATACGAAATTGTTCACGTGTTTCGTGAGCCATAACAGCCTTACAATACGCTAACACTTTATCCCATGATGAAAAAATATCGCGCTTAAACAATTGCGCACGAGCAAGACGTCCAGCAACATCTGAAATAATTTTTAAATCAACTGCAGTGGCGGGACCACATCCTGGAATTTCTTGAAGTCGGTGAATATCCGCTCCCAACACATCAGCTAATGAACCAAAACGTGCTATCAAATTTTTAGCTATGGGTTTTGTGTTTGCACGGGGTATTGTGCGAAAAAGCAATAATTCAAGATATTCATAATCTTCAATTGCATTTCCTTTTGACTTTAAATAGCGCTTCCGAAGACGTTCACGATGGCCTTGATAATGTTTATGAAGCTGTGCGTTTTTCTGAGGCTCTTCACTTTTTCTTTCTGATACTGGGGTGAGTGGAGAACTCGATGTTAATGCAAAGTGATTACTTTGAGTATCTTCCTTTTGATTTAATTTTTTAGCCATAACATCTCTACATTGCGTTAGGTATGCGAATTTGGAATATAAAAAATATTTTTAGGAGATTGTGTAAATATTTCATACCCTTCATTTGTAACACCAATTGTATGTTCATATTGTGCTGTCAGAGAGCGGTCACGGGTAACAGCAGTCCAACCGTCAGATAAAATCTTAACTTGTGGTTTACCAAGGTTAATCATAGGCTCAATTGTAAACATCATACCTTGTTTTAATTCAACTCCTTCTCCAGGATTTCCATAATGGAGGATATTGGGAGCATCATGAAAAAGCTGGCCGATACCATGTCCGCAAAAATCTCTCACAATTGAACAGCGTTCAGATTCAGCATACTGTTGAATGGCTGCCCCAATATCACCTGTCGTTACTCCAGGCTTAACGACAGCGATTCCTTGCATAAGACTTTCATAGGTTATTTTTAGCAAGCGTTCTGCTGCACGCCTAATTTTTCCAACAGGATACATTCGGCTTGAATCCCCATGCCAACCATCAAGGATAAAGGTTACATCAACATTTACAATATCACCTTCTTGCAAAGGTCTTTTATTGGGAATGCCATGGCAGACAACGTGATTGATAGATGTACAGCATGAATGGCTGTATCCATGATAATTTAGATCAGCAGGAAGTGCTCCTCGCTTAGCTCCAAAAATAAATACAAAATCATCTATTTCTTGCGTAGTAACGCCCGGCTTAATAATATCTGTAAGCGCATCAAGGCATTCTGCAGCAATACGACCAACTTCACGCATTTTAGCAAAAGCATAATCATCGAAAATGCGGATTTTTCCATTAAATTTTAAAGGGATTTTATTATATTCGATATACTCAGTCATTGTTTCTTCTATTTTCTATTTTTACTCTCTGAATCGGAAAAATGCCTTCTACACTTACATGACACTTTACAGCATAACATTCTACTCCTGATTTTAATGCTAAATCAAACTTACGTCCATAGAGTGGATCAAGATCATGACAAATTGTAAAAGCTGAGCAATCTTCTCGTTGAATAATATAAAGCATAGCAGCTCGTTTTCCTTGTTGTACAACTCCTACGAGCTCATCAAGGTGACGTGCACCACGTTTTGTTTCGCTATCAGGAAATTCTGCTAATCCTTTCTGACGAATAAAATGAACATTTTTGACTTCTAGGTAACAATCAGGAAGAATGTCATCACGTAAAAGAAAGTCAATTCGTGATTGTGTCCCATAGCGTTGTTCTTTTAAAATTGTTTTATATCCACTTAATTCTGGTAGTAATCCGTTTTGAATTGCTTCTAACGCAAGTTTATTGGGTAAAGAAGTATTAATGCCAACCAAAGTATTATCGGCTTCAATAATTTCTAATTGATAGGCATATTTTCGTTTGATGTTGTTATGATAAGAAAGCCAAATATTGGTGTTGAAAGCTGTTAATCCAAGCATTGATCCTGTATTAGGTACAGACACGGTGAGGACATGCTGATCATCTTGTTGAACATCCGCAAGAAAACGTTTATAACGACGGATAAGCTTTGCAGGAAAAAGTTTGGGAATAAAGTGCATATCCCTTTTTTAGGATTTATGATTTCATAATTCAACTGAGATTATGATTTACAGGGGCTGTTCCCTATTAAAAAAGATAAAATTGATGTAAAAAACGCTACGATATCTTATATAAATTGTTATAAATTCCATCGTTCACTTTAATGGCTTTTAAAATTTATTATTAGGTTTAGAAACTATTATCTTTGAATGAAAAGATAGATTATCTATAATTTATTATTAAACAGCATTAGAGTATTGTGAAAAAGGTTTCGTAAAAATAGTGGAGAGGGAGATAGTTTAAGTGAAACTAGGTAAAATTGATGGCAGGAACGAATAGGAATCGTGAAAATTTAACAAATGGTCCCATTATTATTTTAGTTGAACCGCAGCTTCCTGAAAACATTGGTATGGTCGCAAGGGCAATGGCAAATTTTGGGCTTTCTAAGCTTCGATTAGTCAAACCTCGAGAAATGTTTCCAAATGAAAAAGCTAGAGCTGCTGCAAGTAAAGCTGATCATGTCATTAACAATGCTGTAATTTTTAACACATTGCGTGATTCAATTGCAGATTTACACTATGTTTTTGCCACAACAGCACGTGAAAGATGTGGATTTAAAACTGTAAAAAGTGCTGTCGAAGCAGCAAGCGTATTACGTCAGCGTGAAAGTATCGGACACAAGACCGGGATTGTCTTTGGAAGAGAGAGATGGGGACTAGAAAATGATGAAATCAGCCTTGTTGATGAAATTATTACTTTTCCAGTTAATCCTGCTTTTGCGTCACTTAATATTGCGCAAGCGGTTCTTTTAATGTCTTACGAATGGATGAAAACTGGTTTAGAGAATGTCAGCGATACGGCATTTCGTGCAGCAGAGATGGAACCTGCAAATAAAACAATATTCCATGGTTTTTTATCTCAGTTAGAAGAGGCTTTGAATATCCGTGGGTATTTTAGACCACCAGAACGTAAAGAAGTAATGCTTGCAAATTTGCGCTCTGTTTTTACGCGCGCTAACTTTAGTGAACCTGAGGTTCGTTTATTGCGAGGCATTATATCTTCTTTGGATCATTTTTCGCCACAATATCCACGGGGGAGTAGAGCACCGGAAGAGCGTGATCGTAAAAAAATTAAAAATAAGTGTGAAAACTAATGGATGAACGACCTGTTCTTTTTTTTGATAGCGGTATTGGTGGTTTAACAGTGTTCAGGGAAGCGCGTGTTCTTATCCCTGACATGCAATTTATCTATGTTGCTGATGATGCAGGATTTCCTTATGGAAATTGGAAAGAAAATATTTTGAAAGAGCGTATTTTGAAGATTTTTACAAATCTTTTAACACGTTACAATCCAGCTTTATGTGTGATTGCTTGCAACACTGTTTCTACACTGATGATAGCAGATTTACGACAGAATTTTCCTCATGTCCCTTTTGTAGGAACGGTTCCTGCAATTAAATCAGCTGCTGAACAAACAAAATCTGGTTTTATTTCCGTATTAGCGACTCCTGGAACAGTTAAACGTGCTTATACAAATGGATTAATTAACTCTTTTGCTAGACAGTGTCATGTTCAGCTTGTGGGAAGTAAAAAGCTGGCTGGACTTGCTGAAGATTATTTACGGGGAAAATCTATCGATCCAGAAGAGTTAAGAAAAGAAATCCTGCCATGTTTTGTGGAAAAAAATGGACAATATACGGATGTTATTGTTTTAGCCTGCACACATTATCCTTTTTTGATTAATTTCTTTCGTGAACATGCTTTATGGTCCGTTGAGTGGATTGATCCGGCGAAAGCGATCGCCAAACATATCAGATCTTTACTACCATTGTCGGGAAAGATACACCATCAATATATAAAGAAATATCAAGATTTTGCGTTGTTGACATCGAAAAATATCACTTCTTTAACGGAGAATTTGTTTAAAGGATTTGGCTTAAAACTCATGAAAGGAGTTGACTTTGGGTTACGAGACCAATAATGATGATCTAGCTATTTTTTCAAGAAAATAGCATTAATTGACGTGTCCCGTGGATAACTTTGCATATTGATATGTTAAGGTATTCTGTCAGTCTTTAGTATTTAAAGGCAGAGGAGGGCGCGTTTCCTTGGGGTCTTAAGATCTCGTGTTTTATTTTATAAGGAAATGCGATGAGTAAACGCGAAACAACAAAGTATAAAATTGACCGTCGTATGGGAGAAAATATTTGGGGGCGTCCAAAATCTCCTGTCAATCGTCGTGATTATGGTCCAGGTCAGCATGGACAGCGTCGTAAAGGAAAACTTTCTGACTATGGGGTTCAGTTGCGCGCTAAACAGAAATTGAAAGGGTTTTATGGAGATATTTCAGAAAAACAATTTCATAAAACCTATGAAGAGGCAGCTCGTCGACGGGGCGATACTGGCGAAAATCTTATCGGTCTGTTAGAATCACGTTTGGATGCTGTTGTTTATCGTGCAAAATTCGTACCTACGATTTTTGCTTCTCGCCAATTTATCAATCACGGTCATGTTAATGTCAATGGGCGGCGCACAAACATTCAATCTTATCGTTGTAAACCAGGTGATGTTATTGAGGTTCGGGAAAAATCGAAACAACTTGTTTTAGTGTTAGAATCAGTGCAATTGGCAGAACGTGATGTCCCTGATTATATTGAAGCAGATCATAAACAGATGAAAGCAACCTTTACACGTATTCCTGCTTTTGCAGATGTTCCTTATGCTGTGCAAATGGAACCTAATTTGGTTGTTGAATTTTATTCTCGATAATTTTTCTGTAAGAGAAATTATTTCTCTCTTCTATTATGATAACTTCAAAATATTGTGTTATTCTTACAATATTTGAAGTTAATAAGTTCTTTTTGTAAATGGTTCTATATTAAGTTTATTGCTATGTTTTTATAGTCATAAATTTGTATAGTTCCATTTCTTTTTTGTGTATCTAATTTATAAATTCAAAAAACATAAATGTAAGCTTGCTTTAATATTTGTTTTTATCTTTGCAAAACGAGCCGTTTATTGTGCAGGATATGGTATTATGAATGATGTTTCAGTTGAATATCAGGCAATAGAAGAAAACAAAGGGAGAGATGATCCTTTAATAAGCGAAGCAGATAATTGTCATCCAATGTTTCGTGTTGCTCCTTCAAGCGTAGAATTTAATAAATTGCGCAAACGACTTTTACGTCATATGCGACAAGCTTTGGATGATTTTTCTATGCTCTCTACAGGGAAAAAATGGCTTGTTGCTTTATCGGGTGGAAAAGACTCTTATGGTTTATTAGCGCTTCTTTTAGACTTAAAGTGGCGAGGTCTTTTATCCGTTGAAATTCTTGCCTGTAATCTTGATCAAGGGCAACCAGGATTTCCTAAGCATATTCTTCCGGATTTTTTAAGTTCTTATAAAATTCCATATCGTATTGAATATCAGGATACTTATTCCATTGTTACAGATAAATTGGCAGAGTCGCAGACATATTGTTCACTTTGTTCTCGATTACGACGTGGTAATCTCTATCGTATTGCACGTGAAGAGGGATGTTCTGCATTAGTTTTAGGTCATCATCGTGATGATGTTTTAGAAACATTTTTTATGAATTTGTTTCATGGTGGCCGATTAGCTGCCATGCCTGGAAAACTTAAAAATGATGAAGGAGATCTTTTTGTGTTACGTCCTCTTGTTTATGCTGCTGAGGAAGATATGGAAAAATTTTCTCAAGAAATGCAATTTCCAATTATTCCTTGTAATCTTTGCGGTAGTCAAGATGGATTACAACGTAATGCAATGAAAGAAATGCTGAAAAATATAGAAAGACAAATGCCAGGACGTAAAGATACGATGATTCGCGCTTTAACAAATGTATGCCCAAGTCATTTGCTTGATAAGAAATTCTTTGATTTTAAAACGTGTTAATAAAAATTAGATATTTAAAAAAATAAGTTCAAAGAATTTACGATAAGATACTTATTTATAATGATAATTTATTGTTTTTTAATTTAAATACCGTCAGATTGTTTTGTTTCAAATTCTCTTATATTGCATCTATAAAAAACATCTGCCTGCATATCACAAAGGAAATTCTTGTGTGCATAAAACACTCTTGAAAAAAGTTTCCTTTCACTAACCAATGACTGTCGTAATATGAAAAATGGGAAAATAGTACGGTTGTCGATTTGCTCTTTTGTTAATTAAAGATGGTGAACCTTGTGGATTTTATTCTTTTGCGCCGCCGTCACGGCCATTTAAAGCTCATTTAAGGCATTAAATTAAGAGAATATATAACTGCTTGGTATTTTGGGAGTGTATAGCAAACATTCAGAGCAAGGATTGCTCGTAAATTCTCATGAAGTGAGCTATATAAGTGATCAAGTTCGATTGTGAGTAGCTGATTTTTTTATAAACCGATGCTAATAGAAATCTTCATCATTGAGGACAGGGAAGGAGTTAAATTTTTAAACTGCTATACCATAAAGGTCATAGGCATCCGATTGTTCGATTTTAACGGTGACAAATTCACCAACACGCAGTGGGCGTCGTGATGATATATGGACAACACCATCTATTTCTGGAGCATCGTACTGACTACGTCCTTTGGCAATTTTTCCTTGACTTTCATCGATAAGCACTCGGAGTCTTTTTCCAATTTTTTTCTTTAAAAGATGTGTAGAAATTTGTTGTTGTCTTGCCATAAAACGATGCCAGCGGTTTTCTTTCACCTCTTCAGGAATATTTTCTAATCCCAAATCATTTGCGGCAGCTCCTTTTACTTCTTCATATTTAAAGCACCCCGCGCGTTCAATTTTTGCTTCTTCTAGCCATTCTAGAAGTATATTAAAATCTTCATTCGTTTCACCAGGAAAACCAACGATAAATGTTGATCGCAAAGTAAGATCTGGACATATTTTCCGCCATTTTTCAATTCTACGATTTGTTTTTTCCATAAGTGCGGGACGCTTCATGTGATGCAAAACAGTCGGTGATGCATGCTGAAAAGGTATATCCAGATAAGGAAGAATTTTTTTTGCAGCCATAAGTTCGATAACTTCATCAACATGGGGATAAGGATAAACGTAATGCATACGTACCCAAATACCCATATCGCCTAGTTCACGACAAAGATCAAAGAATTTCGTTTTGATTGTACGATCTTTCCAAGAATTTTCGAGATATTTAAGATCAACACCATAAGCACTCGTATCTTGTGAAATAACCAAAAGTTCTTTTACACCCGCTTGCACGAGTTTTTCAGCTTCACGAAGAACATCGCTGATGGGACGTGAAGTGAGATCACCACGTAAAGTAGGGATGATACAAAAACTACACCGATTAGAGCATCCTTCAGAAATCTTTAAGTAGGCGTAATGGCGAGGTGTTAAACGAATACCTTGGGGAGGAACTAAATCAAGAAAAGGATCATGAACAGGAGGAATTGCTGTATGAACAGCTTCTATAACGCTTTCATAAGCTTGCGGTTTTGTAATAGCCAATACATTAGGATATGTTTGGCGAATAGCATCAGGATCAGCACCAAGACACCCTGTTACAATAACTTTTCCATTTTTTTTAAGAGCTTCATCAATATTGGCTAATGATTCTCTCCTTGCTGAATCAAGAAAACCACAGGTATTCACAATAACGACATCAGCTCCTTGATGTTGACGTGAAATATCATATCCTTCAGAGCGAAGGCGTGTAATAATTCGCTCAGAATCTACGAGTGCTTTTGGGCATCCGAGGGAGACAAAACTAATACGAGGTGCTACCATGATGATCCTACAATTACTATGAATGATTGAGTTACGCTTTTATTAACTTAAAAATAATGTTCTTTATTTTTATACCTATGCAATACAATCTGTTACAAAGTTATTTGATTTTTTTCTACAAAATTTTATATGTTTTTATGCATGCATACAATTTTGTCTTATTATATCGTAAAATTCCGTCATTGAGGATGATGATATAAGGCTGCTTCCTTCAAAGCATTTAAGTTCTTTTCAAAGTACGTGGTGAATAAAACTTACTTGTCAAGCCTTGCGTAAGAGAAGGACATGGAGGGGGAGGGGAAAGTGAAACCCGCTCGATAAGGATCTGGATTGTTTATAAACCTAATTGGGGGCATCCTTTGGCTGTGGAGAAGAAGTCAATTGCGTGTGGCACAATAAAAAAATACTCAACAGTTTCTTACTGCGATATCTATCGCGTACTATAAGGTTTATTTTTTAATATTTTCGAATAAGACCGGTAAGTTTGCCTTGTATTTCTACACGCTCGGATTCGTATGTCCGTACTTCATAATGAGGATTTGCGGCTTCTAATGCAATAGAAGCTCCTTTGCGTCTATAACGTTTTAATGTGGCTTCTTTTTTATCAATAAACGCAACAATAATTTCACCTGTTATTGCTGTATTTTGACGTTTCACAATGATCGTATCTTTATCAAGGATACCAGCCTCCATCATAGAATCATCTTTAACTTCTAATGCGTAGTGCTCACCTGTATTAACCATATCGAGTGGAAGAGAAAGGCTGTTTATTTGTTGCAGTATAGCAGAGGCGGGTACGCTTGCAGAAATACGTCCCATAATAGGAATGGTGATATTTTTTTTTTCTTCTTCATCAAAGGGACTCAAGCTTTTTGATATTTCTCTTTTCTTTCTTTCTATCATACTGGGAGAAATTTTACGTGCTAAAGAAAGGTTAAATGTTATTTTTTCAGGGAGTCGAATCACCTCCACAGCACGAGCACGATTGGGCAAGCGACGTATAAAACCTCGTTGTTCTAAGGCTATAATGAGCTTATGAATACCAGACTTTGAAGAAAGTTCTAATGCATTTTTCATTTCTTCAAAAGAAGGAGGAACACCAGTTTCTTTTATATGGTTATGAATAAACAAGAGTAGCTCATATTGTTTACATGTTAACATTCAATATTCCAATCAAAATAATAAAAATTAGTAAAGTAAAAATACATTTATATATAGCACTTTTACAATTTTTATCGCCAAATCAAAATTATTTTCTTTGTTTTTGATCTTATAATTTAATAAATAAATATTTTTATTTATAGATATATTTAAATTATTATTTATATACTGTATATATACATTAATATTAAATAATGTATAAATATACTTTATAGTTCTGACTGAATTATCCTATACTAAATTTTGTGACTAGTATTATCCTTTTCTTCTAAAAATATATCTACGTATTTTGTAAATTTTAATATAAAAAAGTTAACTAGAAGGCATTCTATATATTCAGAACACTTAAAATCATTTTGCATACTGCATATTATTTCTGCTTTTTTATTCTTAGTAAAATTATCTACAGCTCTAATAGTGAGCATAATTTATAGTCATTCGGGATATTTTCAATGAGACTAAATTTTGCTTCATATCTACTTTATTCTATAGGATAAATTGGCTTTTGTTATTATTCATTATACATGAACAAAAATCATACTCTCAAAGCCATTGTTGCTCATTGTTCCATTTTCAAGTCTAACGTGTCAACCGCTATATACTATTTTCATGACCCCTAATGTTGCAATAATTTTTGGTTATTAAAAGGAGGCATAAAAGGTATTTTCATTTCTTTTTTATAGTTTTATTCTCTCACTTATATCGGTCAAGAAAATGCTTTTTATTGTTTCAATATAAAAAAGATTTGAAATGAGAAAAACTTACAATATTTGAGACTTTTCACTCAAGTGAAAAATGATAAATTATTATAAATCAATATATTATCTTATAAAGCTGTATTCATATTTGAAAATTGAACACTAAAATATAAAGATATAAAAATAATATTATAATAAAAGGTATTTTTTCTTCTCTACCCATTATGCTCAACAACCCATGTGAGGGGAAGGGGGTATTTCTCATAATTTTAACGCTTCGAATCTATGCAATATTTTGCAGTGAAATTTTTCCTTTATTGAAACTTCAAAAAGAAGATTAAAGAGTACTTATACAATGATGAAGTAAAGGGGCGAAAACGGAAAATTATTGATAACTGAAGAAAATAATAATATTTTTTCCAAAAGGTGTTGACCAAATGGAAAGTCAACCGTATGTTCCCTTCACTTTCTGCAAACTAGATAGTATGCAAACTAGATAGCTTGTGTGAGAGCGCGTAGCTCAGCTGGTAGAGCAACTGACTTTTAATCAGTAGGTCCAGGGTTCGAATCCCTGCGCGCTCACCAAATTTAAGTAATATCAATAGGCTATAAAAAATTTAAGAATCTTTCTTGTTTTGATTCTTTTTGAAGTTTTTATTGATTCTATAGTCTGTCATTTTCTATCAGCTGTTTTGGAATAGAGCGATGCTATACTGTCTCCTTTCCAACAAAAAAGAGCTTTAAGCTTACGGATAGGGTTGTACCTGCGTTGGCAGCATATGTGGTTTCTAATTTTCTCAATCCATTAGGTGGTTTTTTTAATACCCACTGCATTACATGATTCGCAAAACAGTTGCTAAAATCACCACTTATTCACATTTATATTATGAAATGAATTTTCTATAAGATGTTGATTTGTTTAACTTTTAATCTTTTTAACATCTACTAGACTACATTTATTTCGTATGAAAACCATAAAAAAGTTAACAATACGTTAATTTTTTGATAAAAGGGGACAATTCAAGAGTGGTATATACGCGAGGGGAATCATTTAAAAACGTAAATTCTTCCGTTGCGTACAAAAAGCGTGACGTGGTTTTTACAGTAGTACTTAACAGAAATAAGTGGACTGAATAGATGCCTTCAAATAGAAAAAAGAAAATTACTTTTATGACTAAACCAACACTTCAATTGTTTTCTATGATTGTCATTTCTCAGTCACTTGTATCTTGTTGCGCAAGCCAAACTATGAATTTTTCAATAAAAGATTCTTATCACAATAAACCAATTAACGTAAACACTTCTGTACTACCTCAACAAGTCTCCAATAAGAAGAATCAATCGGAAGAAAAAAAGCGTGGACGAGCGATTGTTGGTAAACCTTATCAAATAAAAGGAAAGTGGTATTATCCTCAAAGTGATCCAACTTATAAACGTGTTGGCGAAGCATCTTGGTATGGTTCAGATTTTCATGGACGTTTAACTGCCAATGGTGAAATTTATGACATGAATCTTTTGACTGCTGCTCATCCTACAATGCCTTTACCTAGCTATGCTCGTGTTACTAATTTGAAAAATGGATCTTCAATCGTTGTTAGAGTGAATGATCGCGGACCTTTTATGAAAGACAGAATCATTGATTTATCAAGGCAAGCTGCGACAATACTGGGGTATGTAGATAGGGGGGTCGCAGATGTTAAAGTAGAATATGTTGCTGAAGCACCTGTTGGATATTATGATGGTGCATATTTAATGTCCTCTTATACTCCTGGAAATGCTGCCCCATATTCATTAGCGTCGGAAAATGTTGCGAAAAAAAGAGAAACTGTTTTGTTAAAAGAGCAGCGCAATACAGGGAACAAAAAAGAATTAGCTAAAGCAGCTGCTGTTGAACAAGAACAACGTAATAAAACTGTTGCAGTTAAATTGCCAGAAATTGGTCCTATCATGGTTGATAAGCCGATACCATTCGATCAAGTTGCTTCTATAAATAAGCTAAACAAAAAAACAAAGGTTAATTGGCTACAACTGTTTTAAGAAAAAATGCATTGATTTTTTATCTATATAATTTTCTAGTAAAAAAGGTAAGAAATTACGGATTTAGTGTAGGATTTTTATCTTAAAGCGCGTTGTCCTTTTCAAAAAGCGTGGTTGGGTGCTATTATTATAAATTCAGTACGGACTTTCCACTCCATTGCTGGTCTATTCGTTGTTTTATGATATTGCTTGCTTAATAAAGCGTGTACTTTTCTTGCTGTAATAGCTTTTGCTGGACGAAGGTAGATTATTGTATAAGTCTGTTTTTGTAATCTCTAAAACAACTGTACAATCGATTTGAGAGGAATAAAAAGTTTAACAAGTAAAAAAATATTTTCTTTTGATTCGGCCTTGCATCTTTCTAAAGTATCTACGGTAATATCTTATGAAAAGATTATGTATTATCTCATGCTTTTGTTTATCATGTTCTTTAATGGAGTAAGTTCCCTCACGAAAAACAGAGCGTCTCAAACAAAATACACTTACATTGCCAATTCATGGACTTATTTAAAAGAGACATACTTTAACACGCTACAAGCCTATTTTACGACAGCGCCTGTGAATGGTATAACTGTTAACGCCTTTAGACATCAGCATCTTTACACTTATGAAGATATAAATCGACACCATCATACACTTTGCAAGTCCCCAATGTTTTGTGCGATAATTCTTAACACTTGAGAGGTTGATAAGAAGTATTTTTACTCTCTTTTTTAATAATTTTTATCCATATACGAACCCTACTTATGACCCATAAGTAAGCGATTTTTAATGAATTCAATATGAGAAGAGGGGATGAGAGAATCTTACAGTATTTTGAGTTAGCTTCAATTTTAAAATGATAATTTATCATAACAAATCAAAATACTATCAATAAAAATAGGAAAAAATCTTTTGTCTCTCATACATTTAAAATGTTAAACTGAACCTACATGGAAGATAAAAAACGTGTCATATTATATATTCTAAAGCTAAATGAAAATAAAATCTTTTTATGAGTTGTAAATAATTCCTCAATTTTCAGAAATCAAAAAATTTTTTCCTATATAAGATTCTTTATGTTGATCTTTGGGATGGGAGGAGCAGCTATGTATACAGCATTAAGGATCTTATTGATATTATGGGGAGTATTGGCATTTGATAAGTGGGGGAGAGCACAAGATTTTCAAACTCCCACATCCCAATTGTTATTACTCGATGATGATACAGAGACAGTACTCTATGAAAAACAAAGTGCTATTCCTTTTTTTCCTGCTTCATTAGTAAAATTGATGACAGCAGAAGTTGTATTTCATCAATTAAAAAAAGGATTATTAAAAAGTACGCAGAAATTTAAGGTCAGTGAAAATGCTTGGCGCAAGGGTGGAGCACCTTCTGGTACAACCACTATGTTTGCAAAGATAAAAACAGAAATCAGTGTTTCTGATCTGTTGCGTGGTTTAATTATTGTCAATGGAAATGATGCTGCTATTATTCTTGCTGAAGGAATATCAGGACATGAAGATCATTTTGTAAAACTGATGAATCAGCGCGCAAAAATGATTGGATTATCTCAGAGTCATTTTGTTAATGCAACAGGGCTACCCGAAGAGGGACAATTTGTAACTGTGCGTGATATGATTATATTAGCACGTCATATTGTTCAGGAATATCCGGATTATTATGCACTTTATTGTGAGTCTCATTTTACATGGAATAATATTTTTCAACGTAACAAAAACCCTCTTATTTCTAAGGAAATTGGTGTAGAAGGATTTGGTTTTGGTTACAGTGAAAAAGAAGGTTTTTCAATGGTTGCCACTATTTCTAAAAATCATCGACGTCTTTTTTTAGCAATCAATGGTTTGCAAGATGGTAAAAAATATACAAAAGAAATAGAACGCATTCTTCAATGGGGAATGACGGCTTTTGATCTCAAAACGATTTTCACAAAAGAAGAAATAGTTGGTCGTGCTGCTGTTTATGGTGGTAAGAAAAATTTTGTTCCACTCATTGTTAAAACACCAATAAGTTTTATGCTTTCGAATGAAAAAAAAGTAAATGTTAAAGCAAAAATTAAATATCATGGTCCATTGAAAGCTCCCATCGTTTCTGGGCAATCAGTTGGCGTTATTCAAATTTTAGAAGATAAAAAGGTTCTTCTGGAAAAACCAGTTTTTGCCGGAATGAATGTTTGGGAAGGAAGTTTCTTTGCAAAAGTAAAAAATGCATTCTATGAAATAACAATTGGATGGTTACGGAAATATTTATAGTTACGCGCTAATAAGGTTAAGATCATACGTGTCAGGTTATTTTATTACATTCGAAGGAGGGGACGGGGTAGGGAAAACGGTGCAGATTTCTTTACTTGCTGAGTCTCTCTCTCACCAAGGTTATGATGTTGTCACAACACGAGAACCAGGAGGAACGCCAGGAGCAGAAGCAATCCGGCATATTTTGTTGTCGGGGCAGGCGCGACAGTATGGACCGTTGATTGAAGCTGTTTTGTTTACAGCTGCACGTGTCGACCATGTTACTGAGGTTATCGCACCTTCTTTGCAAAAAGGTAAAATCGTTTTATGTGACCGCTTTATTGATTCTACACGCGTTTATCAAGGACTCAATAATAGAGTCAGTTCTTCTTTTCTTTCTGTTTTAGAGTGTATTGCGCTCAATGGTATTTTGCCTCATTTAACATTTTTATTAGATATGCCAGCAATGTGTGGTATGAAGCGTGCAAATTTGCGAAGAAAAAAAACAGAAGAAATTGATTATTTTGAAAAAGATCAGTTGGAAATTCAAGAACAAAGGCGTCAGGCTTTTCTTCAATTGGCCAAACAAGAACCCCACAGATTTCGAGTCATTGATGCCACTGGCTCAGTAGAAGCTATTGCTCATCAAATAAAAAATATTTGTCATCAGGTATTGTTGGATCAGCTTTCATGAGTAATTTAAATACCTTACGCCAATATGATGATATTGATACAATTTTATCACCATCCCAGAACAATGTTATCTTTGGTCATGAGGATGTGCGTCATTTTTTGACACAAATGCTTAAAGAAGAGCGTTTGCATCATGCATTATTATTTGAAGGAGAATATGGGATTGGAAAGGCTACATTAGCCTTTCATCTTGCTTGGAACATTTTAAGTTTTCAACAGAGTGCTTTCTTGAAACCCGATCCTTATTCTACCCCATGGCGCCAAATTACACAAGGAAGTCACCCTGGTCTTTTGTATATTTCACGTCGATTTGATGTGAAAACGCAAAAGTTTAAAACAGGAATACTCGTTGATGATATCCGTGATATTATGCATTTTTTAAGCCGAACATCACAAGATAATGGATGGCGTATTGTTATTATTGATTCTGCAGATGATATGAATAGAAATGCAGCGAATGCAATTCTCAAAATACTTGAAGAACCACCTACAAAAACGTTATTTGTTATTATCGCACATTCTTCAGGAAAATTGCTTCCAACAATCCATTCACGGTGTCAAAAAATTTCTTTTCGTCCGTTGAATAACGATGAAATGAAAAAAGTTATTACACATATTTTCGCCCATCAGGATTTACCTGATGAAAAAACAATTGAAATGATTATTAAAAAATCTAAAGGAAGCCCTCGAAAAGCCGCTTTACTTATTTGCCATGGCGGTCTTGAAATTATTAAAACAATTGATGTTTTCCTAGAGAAACCTGTTTGTAACGCAACAATTGTACATACTCTTGCACAAACATTTTCATCTGCTTCCTCTACATTTCAATTTCAACAATTTTGTGATGAAATTCTTAATAAAATTCAAAAAAAAGCTATCATGCACGTTGAAAAGGGAGACTTATTTCTCTCAAAAAAATATGCGGAAAAATGGCAGGAGATTCATCAAGAAATAGAGGAAATACAACTGTTTAATCTCGATAAAAAGCAGTTTGTTATTAACTTACTTTTTAAAGTTCATAAGATCATTCATGTGAATTAGTTTTTCCGTGACAATGCGATGAACAAACGTTATGTCATAATATCTTCTATTTATAGCGTTTTACAACGAGTATGACATGCGTGACACATATTACATAACAACTCCCATTTTTTATCCTAATGATGCTCCACATATTGGACATGCTTATAGTGCCATTGCAAGCGATGTTTTAGCCCGCTTTCAACGGTTAAACGGAAAAAATGTATTTTTTCTTTCTGGTACAGATGAGCATGGTCTCAAGATGCAACAAACCGCAGCAGCATTAGGCATATCACCTCAGCAACTTGCAGATCGTAATAGTGCGGTGTTTCAAAAAATGCTTGCAGTATTAAATTGTTCTAACGATGATTTTATCCGTACGACAGAAGAACGCCATTATCAAGCTTGTCAAGAAATTTGGAAAAAGATGGAAGCAAATGGCGATATTTATATCGGTCGTTATACGGGGTGGTATTCGATTCGCCAAGAAGCCTATTATGAAGAAAAAGATACGGAAATTGGAGCAGACAACATCCGTCGTGAGAAGGAATTAGGCTCTCCAGTTGAATGGAATGAAGAAGAAAGTTATTTTTTTAGACTTTCTCATTATGAAAAAGCTCTTCTTGAATATTATGAAAAACATCCTGATTTTATTGCTCCATTTGAGCGGCGTAATGAAATTATAAGTTTTATCAAATCAGGTTTAAAAGATATCTCTATTTCACGCGCAAGTTTTAACTGGGGAATTGCTGTTCCTGAGAATCCAAAGCACGTGATGTATGTCTGGGTTGATGCGCTTACAAATTATCTATCAGCAATAGGTTTTTTCAATGAAAATTCAAAAAAACGTGATTTTTGGCCTGCAAATACGCATATTATTGGTAAGGATATTATTCGTTTTCATGCAGTCTATTGGCCGGCATTTTTAATGTCTGCTGGAATTGAATTGCCTAAAAGTATTTTTGCACATGGTTTTTTACTTAATCGTGGTGCAAAAATGTCAAAATCTATTGGAAATGTCGTTGATCCTTTTGAAATGGTTGATCACTATGGTCTTGATCAGGTCCGTTATTTCCTTCTCCGTGAAGTGCCATTCGGACAAGATGGTAGTTATAGTCATGAAAGCCTTGTGAACCGTATTAATGCTGATCTTGCTAACGATCTTGGTAATTTAGCACAGCGCTGTTTGTCTATGATTGCCAAAAATTGTAATGCACAAGTCCCGAAACCAGCTTCATTTTTAGCTCAAGATAAACAGCTTTTAGAACAATCTCTTCAAGTACTTGAAACTGTACACCAAGCTATGTGTTCTTATAGTATGCATTTAGCACTTTCAGCTATTTTTTCAATTGTAGCAGATGCCAATCGTTATTTTGCCAACGAACAACCTTGGAGTTTACGTAAAAATGATCGAGAGCGATTTTCTACAGTTCTTTATATAACTGTAGAAATCTTGCGGAGAATAGGAATTATGCTTTTGCCTTTCATCCCCCAATCAGCTGCGAAACTTCTTGATAGCCTTGCGGTTGCTGAAGATGATCGGTTATTGTATCATATAAGTCATTCAAAAATTCAAGAAGGGCTTGATCTTCCACCACCAGAACCAATTTTTCCTCGTTATATCTTGAAGAAAGAAGACACTCATCATGTTGATTGATACACATTGTCATCTTGATTTTGAAGACTTTTCACAAGATTTGGATAATGTTATCCAACGGGCTTTAGATGCTGACGTTAAACGTATGATAACAATTTCAACCCATGTTCATAAGTTAGATAAACTGTTAGCCATTGCGCAAAGCTATGATCAAGTCTTTTGTTCCGTTGGAACACACCCCAATCACGCGCATGAAGAACAAAATATTACAGCGGAAGAGCTTATACAGCTCTCGAATCACCCTAAAATTGTTGCGTTTGGAGAAGGGGGCCTTGATTATCATTATGATTACTCTACACCAGAAGAGCAAAAGAAAGTTTTTCAAGAACATATCATTGCTTCTCGAGAAACACAGATTCCTCTTGTTATACATTCACGCAATGCCGATATCGATATGGAGAAAATATTACGTGAACAGATAAAAGAAGGAGCTTTTCCCTTTATCCTTCATTGTTATTCGTCTGGAATGCAACTTGCTCGTGCTGGAATTGAACTTGGTGGTTATATTTCTTTTTCGGGTATTCTTACTTTTAAAAACGCACTTGAAATCCGTGAAATAGCAAAAATTGTGCCCCATGAGCATTTGTTAGTGGAAACAGATGCTCCATTCTTAGCACCTAATCCCCATCGGGGCAAAACAAATGAACCATCTTTTGTATGTTATACAGCAGCTGTTTTGGCTGAAACAATTGGCTTAAGCATTGAAGAAATAGCTCAAATAACAACGCGTAATGCTTTTCGTTTATTTAGCAAAATGAAATAAGGCAAAAGATATGTGTGATCAATACCGATTTACAATATTAGGTTGTGGTCCTTCTCCAGGAGTGCCAAGACCTAATGGTGATTGGGGAACATGTGATCCGAATAACCCTAAAAATAAACGCTACAGAAGTTCTTTATTAGTTGAACGTATTAAACCTTCTGGAGACAAAACAACGATCGTTATTGATACAGGTCCAGATTTTCGCTCACAAATGATCGATGCGCGTGTAAGCCATCTTGATGCTGCTCTTTACACGCATTCTCATGCAGACCATATCCACGGTATTGATGATTTACGCAGCTATGCACTTGCACAAAAATGTTTAATAGATATCTATGCCGACAGATTTACACTAGAGCATCTCAAAAGTGCTTTTGGATATTGTTTTCAAACTCTAAAAGATTCATCTTATTCTCCCATTTTAAAAGAACATCTTATCAATGAAGATAGCCAATTTATTATTCAGGGGCAGGGCGGAGAAATAAGTGTCAATACACATTTACAACACCACGGAAACATTCATTCCTTAGGTTTTCGAATTGGGAATGTTGCCTATTGTACGGATGTTAGTAAATTTCCTGAAAAAACTTTATCCAAATTAATGGATTTAGATGTTCTCATCATTGAAGCTCTTCAATTTAAATCCCATCCGAGTCATTTTTCTGTTGATCAAGCATTACAGTGGATAGAATATTTAAAGCCAAAACAAGCAATACTCACACATATGGACAGATCGCTGGATTACAATAAGGTAATAAATTACGTTCCATCCTATGTAAAACCTGCATATCAAGGTCTTACTTTTGAAACAGATGCGTAAGCTTATTATGCGCAATATTTTAAGTTAAATAAAACACTTAAATTTATCCTTTATTTTATTTCATTTTTGACATATTTAGTGTTTTTATGTCAAAAATGAGGCTTTTATGTATAAGAATTTTAAGCGGGGTGTATGTATTGTGGTTTTAGCGGTTTCCTTGACAGCATGTGGGGGGCGTTTAGAAAAAAATATTGCAACGACAACATTACATGACGGATCAATGAGTTGTGCCGATATTCAACGGGAGTTTTTTGCTAATAAACGTCAGATTAATGATACAATTGCAGAGCGTTCTAAAGCAAGAAATAAAAACGTGGCTTTAGCAGCGGCAAGTGTTTTATTTGTACCTGCTTTGTTTTTTATGGATACTAAATCCAGTGAAAGTAATGAAATTTCGGCTTTAAATAATCGTAATGCTGTTTTAAGTGATCTTGCACGTATGAAACGTTGTAAAATAGTACAGTAATTTTTCTTATTTTATTATACGTAATTTCATTATCACTATTTTTGGTCTTTGAGGAATATACCTTAAAGACCAAATTTTATTTTAAAAGTAAATTGTAATGATATAAATATTATGATGATGTTTTAAAGTAGGGTTTTCTTTATCATATTATCGCATAATATATATTATGGAACTTTATGGGGAAGTATAGCTAGCATCAGCGTTTTGAGGAACGAAGCTTTAAAATGAGCTACTTAAGTTAACTAAGATCGAAAATCGAGCCTGTTATTCTGGCTCGAAAATTTTAATCACAATGTTTTTTTATTTTTTACTCTTTTAAAAAAAATAATCACAATTTGTAGTACTATAAAAGCTAAAAACAATATTCCATGAAATAATGGTACAAATGGCTGATAAATAAAATCGGAATAATATATTGTTATTGCTTCAATCAACGCTGCAATACACCACACAATGATACCCCATAGTGAATACATCCAAAGTCCAACTAAGGCAATAGGATAGAGAATAGCCAATATAGCTGATGTAAATTGCCACTGCCAAGGCATAAGATCAAAACGCCATAGAATACCTGGAAAAACACCAACAAGGCGTATCCAATAACAAATACCTAGAACTAAGCAAATAAGTGCCAAAAACCGTAAGTAACAGTTATAGATTAAATTGATTTTTGAAATCTGTTTGTGAGAATTATTTTTCACAATAATAACTCTTGTTCAACAGGTTGGAAGTAAGAATCTACCATTTCATCTGTCACATTTGAAAGTTTATCTGGTTGCCATTGAGGTCTTTTATCCTTATCGATTAACATAGCACGTATACCTTCATAAAAATCATGTGAATGAAGCATATGATACGCTATGCGGTTTTCAATTTTCATACAATCTTCCAACGTTTGAGATGAATTTTGTTTCATTTGTTTCCAGATAACTTTTAAACTTGTCGGAGAACGTGACTGCAAAATATCATAACATTCTTTAGCAAATAAAACATCTTCATTGCTTTTTTTATGTAGCAACTCAAGACATTCTTCTAAGGTATGGGCACTAAAACAAGTGTTAATAATATAACGTATTTCATGACTTGTTTCATAGTCTTTTGTAATTGCTCGCTCGTTTAAAGCTAAAGTAGGATCTCCTTGCTCAATAACAGCTTTTCTAATCATATCGAATTCAGTTTCAGCAACGGCGTGTGTTGCTAATCCTAAATTTAAGCAATCTCCCCACTTTATACATGCGCCCGTTAATGCAAGATAGATACCAAAATGATTGGGAAGAGATGGTAAGAAAAAACTTGCACCTACATCTGGAAAAAATCCAATCGCACCTTCTGGCATAGCAAAAACTGTATTTTCTGTAACAATTCGATGCGAGCCATAGAGAGAAATACCTACCCCTCCTCCCATCCAAATACCGTTTAAGAAAGAAATGTAGGGCTTTGAAAAATGTTTGATATAAGCATTTAAACTATATTCATTCCTAAAGTATTGACAAGAAGCAGCACTTTTCCCCATATGATAGATTTCTACAACATCTCCACCAGCACAAAAAGCACGCCCCTCCCCTTCAATTAAGACACAAAAAACATTATCATCTATTTCCCATGTTCTGAGAGCTTTTTTTAAAGCTGAAACCATTCGTTGATTAAGAGCGTTTAATGCTGAAGGACGTGTGAGCTTTATAATACCAGCACGCCCTTCTTTCGTAAAAGAAATATCATCATCTGCTCCAAAATTAATTTGCATCTCACACCCTTCTTAAAACAATTATTTCATTGTTTTTTTATACTTTTTGCCCCAAGTTTAGGAAATGTTTGCATGATCGCGCCAATACAATATATATAAATTCCTGTTACCGAAATTCCTATTTTAACCCAATAGGGAGCCTCTAGTTGATAAAAGAAGGCAGAAACACCAAAAAAACACCATAAGAGAAAAATGGGAAAATTAACCCTACGTAAACGAAGGACTCTTACTGGGTGAATAAAATAAATTGGCAAAAAAGATATAATCGCCGATAAAACAATAATGATAAAAGTAATCCACTCTCCTGGCCTGACGACAAAAAGCGTAAAAATCATCATATTCCAAACAACAGGAAATCCTTTAAAAAAGTTTTCTTTGGTTTTCATACTAGTATCTGCATAATAAATAGCAGATGAAATAACAATAATTGCACTCAATGAAAATGATAACCCTACCCCCATGAAACCACTTTGATAGAGTGCAAAGGCAGGAATTAGGACATAAGTCACGTAATCAATAATATTATCTAACAGCTCTCCAGACCATGTTGGAAGAACGTATTTAACATCAAGTTTGCGTGCAATTGGTCCATCTATACCATCAATGAGAAGAGCAAGCCCAAGCCAACAGAACATAGCTGTCCATTCTTTTTGAGAGGCTGATATAAGAGAAAGAAACGCTAAAAATGATCCCGAAGCTGTTAGTAAATGAACGGAAAAGGCCTTTGCTTGTGGCATTGTTACTTTTTTATGGCGTAATAATTTAGCATTTGTTTTGATTTTCTTTGTTAATTTACGTTTCAAGGTTTTCTTATCCTCGTTTTTAAAGTCTTCAACCATCTATCAATACGCCATTTTTTAACGATGATATAACTCAGCATTAAAAAAAATCATAAAAAGGTTACTTTTTTATATCGCATTATTTATTACATACTATAATAATAGAAGAGCTTCATATAATAAAAAGAGAGAGGTCATTTGGAAATGTTAAAATATTTTCTCAATGAATAAAGGTTCAAATCGTTGTGATATTTGAAAAGGAAGAGCATAAAGATATTGCTGTTATTGGTGCAGGTCCTGTCGGAATGTTAGCCGCGCTGAGTCTTGCACATAAGGGGCTTTCTGTTTTTCTTGTTGGACCCCCTGCTCATACAGATGAGTTACGGACAACGGCTCTTATGATGCCCGCAATACGCACGCTTCAAAAACTCAATATTTGGGATAATCTTCAAAAACATGCAGCTGCTTTATCGTCCATGAGAATTATAGATATAACTTCTAGAATTGTGCATGCTCCTACGGTGCATTTTTCTTCTACTGAAATTGGCGAAAAAGCTTTTGGCTATAATATACCTAATGTAAAATTGAACAGTGCTTTAGTCGACGCTGTTACACATACGCCCAATATTACAAGATTTGTTTCTGCAGCCAAATCTGTTCATCACACAAAAAACCATGTATGCATTACTCTTGCTGATCATAGAATCATTCAAGCACCACTTGTTGTTGCAGCTGATGGACGTCACTCTCTTACACGTGCCGCAGCAGGGATAAGTGTCAAACAGTGGAATTATCCACAAAAAGCACTTGTTCTCAACTTTTCTCATGAGTTTTCTCATCAAAATACATCAACTGAATTTCATACAGAACACGGTCCATTTACACAGGTTCCACTACCAGGACGAAGATCTAGTCTTGTATGGGTTGTTCATCCTTCCCACGCTGAGGAATTATTAAATATAGAACCAAAAACAATTGCAAAAATGATCGAAAACCAAATGCAATCAATGCTTGGAAAGCTAAGCTTAGAAACATCAATTCAAGCATGGCCGCTTTTCGGACTTCTTTCTCATCATTTTGCTGCTAATCGAACAATTTTAGTGGGTGAAGCCGCTCATGTTTTTCCCCCTATTGGGGCACAGGGATTGAATTTAGGATTCCGTGATGTCCAAACTTTAATTGATATTTTACCCAATAAAATATCCAATTCTAACTCTGAAATGATTGTTGCACATTATAACAAATGCCGCAAACCAGATATATTAATCCGAAGTGGAGCTGTTCATACACTGAACTCTGCTCTACTTTCTCATATGTTGCCTGTTCATATCATACGAAGCATTGGGCTTGGTTTGTTGCATAGTTTCCCACCATTACGTAATTTATTTATGCGCGAAGGAATGTATCCCGGTTATGGATTTAAGGAAATTATGCAAATATTTCCAACAAAATCATCAAAACAGCTCTACTAAGCAATAATGGATAATAACGTAAAATAATAAATAATAAATTGCATTTTGAATCATATCTATTACTGATATAAAAAATATTTTTGTTCTGTCTAATAAGTAACAAATTATATTAAAATAATTAATTATATTTATTTGATTTATTTATAATAATAACATGTGTAATTAATATAACTGTAAATTATTTTTTATTAAAAATTATTATATATATTTAGTATGTTGATATGAAATAAGAGAAAACTGAATTATAGACTACAAATTAAATTATAAAGATATCTTGCTAAATCATATCTGTTAAATTTAGAACTATAAATAAAATGAAAAATAATACCGTTTTGAAAAAGTTATTTTATAAAATTAATTTAAATAAGAAAATAAATAATAATAAAACAGTTTTATTTAATCAATATATTTTCAAAAATTTTTATTGTTAAGTATAATATTAAAAATAAAATCATCTTTGGAACCTGTTAGTAACACAGAGGTTAATGAAGTGTTGTTTCAACAAATGGTAACAAGATGACACTAAATAATTTTTTGAAATTAAGTACTTTTTTTATAATGATTGCATGTGTCTCGTTGATAGTCACGACTTCAATAAGTGAAGTTTTTCATCTTCCTTATTGTCAAACCTTTACCTATAGCTCTACTCAAAAGGTCACTAAAATAGGTCAGAACTCATTTACTGCTTCACAAGTTAAAAATTGTCTTATGCAAAATGGTTTTGAGAATATTAAACGATTGCGCTTAGATGACAATGGTATCTGGCGTGCTTTAGTAAAATTTAAAAAGTCCCATTTTTTCGTATCCGTTGACTATTCAGGAACAGTTAGCATTCAAAATGAAAGAAAAGAATATGATTGATTTAAAAACTTACAGCAACGTTTCTTTTCACAGCTGTAAGAAAAAAAAATTAAAAAAGCACTGCCATTCTATTAAAGAATTTTCTTTCATTGGCGGTTTAAATGGTAGCATATCAGGAGCTATCGCGGCAACTCTTGCAGCTTATGGTTATATTGCTCTTCCAGGATTTGGTCCAGTTATCGCAATGGGTATAGGAGCAGCACTTTCTTCCGGAATAATAATAGGAGCACTGATAGGATCAGGAATGGGAGGGAGTGTCGGTATATGCTGTATTTTATTGGGAAATTTATATGAATCATAATAATTTTTTCTCTTATAAATTACATAATGCATAGAAATTTCTCGTCATTTTTTCTATGAAAAACAATTAAATCATCAACAAATTATATGTTCTTTTTTTGATGAAACGATTATCATATTATAAATGAAATAACATCTAACTTACTAAAATTCCTTATTTAATTTCTTATTATACCTCAAAAAGTAGATTTTTTAAAAACATCTCTTGAAGAAATGTAAGTGAGATATAATTATCCATCCATAAAAGCTGTATTATTTATAGATAATAATCTATTTAAAGATAAGTATAAAGGTACTTCATGAAAAAAATATTATTATCATTATTGTTTTTTATGGCATTTTTAATTCATAAAAATTCTGCATTAGCACTATCAAAACAAGTAAATATTTATAAATTAGAAGATAACAATTCCAAAAAGGCTATTGGTAGCATTAAAATTGAAGAAACCACATACGGTTTGATTTTCATCCCTAATTTATCTACTTTATCAGAAGGAATGCATGGTTTTCATGTACATGTAAATCCTTTATGTGATACAAAAGATGGTATAATTGGTGGAAGCGCAGGTGGACATTATGATCCGGAACATACCGGAAAACATTTAGGACCTTATAATGTCAATGGTCATCTTGGTGATTTACCAGCACTTTATGTTGATAAGCAGGGATATGCCATAATGAGCGTTCTTGCTCCACGATTAAAAAAAATCTCTGAAATTAAAGGGCGCTCTTTAGTCATTCATTTAGGGGCTGATAATCAATCAGATAAACCATTACCGCTTGGCGGAGGTGGAGCACGTTTAGCGTGCGGTATTATTGAAAAATAAAGAGAGTATTGTGGCAGACTCCGACAGTACACACTCCCTTTACCATAAGGTGTGAGAGAAATTTATTTTTTAAATCTATTTCAAGAAATTGAGTAAACTATGTGAATATTTTATAAAATTAATGTTTTTTTGAATGTTTACTTCGGATAACAAAAAGCTTAATAATCATCAAAACGAACAGTAATAGAAATTAAAGAAATAGTAGTGTAAATTCTCCGTAAGAAGACTATAATAGCAAATTTATAATAAATTATAATCATTAAGTCTAGTATCTAATGGAATCACGCTCAATGCACAAAATAAAACAGGACTAAAACAGAATTTTTACTCTTCCCCTACTCATGAGGTACGTGAGAAAAATTTTAATTGATACAATATCAATATAATAAGTCAAACAAAATAGTTAGAGTAATTTTTCATCACTCTGAAAAAAAGTCTTTTAAACAATAGAGTCTTTTTAAAAATACCCCTCATAGATACATATGATCCCAATCTAGTGGACGCATCTCACCAGTTTGATAAAATTGACGAATGAGCTTAATATAATCAAGAAAATCTTTGTTTTCCTCCACTAATCTATTAGCAGTATCCCAATCAATATCACTACGTTCTTTGGCAGGAATTAAGATCTCACTCTCGGAAGAGTTTTCCTTATTAAGTCTTATAAACCCAATTCCATGCAAACTTGAAAGCATCCGAAGCTCTTTTAATGTATCAACTCCTTCAATTTCACTAGCAACTAAATAACTCAAATTAGCCCATGAAGAATTACTAACTGTTTGAAAAAATGCTTTTCGTAAATTTGAACGATTGATGAGAATTTTTACTTCAAAAGACCAAAGCTTTGTCTTTTTATCAAAATATTGCAAAACACAGTCTTTGATTTCACGATTCCATTCCTTGCTTAAATCTTGCATCCCTACGAGATCTGGATAAAGCCATTTATTTCCGCCTGCACCATGTTTATTACGAGAACATTTCTCATTAATGCGTTTGCTATAAACTGCAAGTTCTGACCATAAAAATTTAGATAATAACAGATAAAGATTATGCTCTTTAACAGAGCCATCTTCTGTTCTACTCTTTGCTTTGTCCTCTATTGCATCAATTTCAGCACTATCTGTTTGTTTAGTAAAATAATATTGTCGCGGTCGTCCTTCAGTGGTTTTAATTTCTGGATAACGCTTTTGTAATTGAGGGCGCTGCGATCCTATTTCAGCAACAATTTGCTGAATAAGAGCTGCATCACTATTAAGGGGATTGATTATCGCCGTTGAATGCTTTTGTTTTTGACGGCATTTTTCTGGGTAATTTTCAAATATCCATTGAGCAATTTCTCGAGCTGTAAACTTTTTTGTCGGGTTTTTCTTTAAAAAATTAAAAACAGTGTTTGTTAAATTTAAAGTCATATGAAAAACTCCCCCTTTTATCCTCTGAGTATTTCATTATATTCAGGCGTTTTAAATGAAAGAACAATAAACTGTTTAAGTTTTTTAAAAAAAGAACATTTATCAAATTACTCAATAAAATTAAAGTATTTTTTTAATTTATGACTATAACTCAAAGATCTTTTCACATAACGAAAATAAGATTGTACTTTTATAAAAAATTGTAAATGTACTACAAATCACCATAAAAAAGCATAATCTTGTGTAACTTTTCTATACATTTTTCCTTTTATTTTAACGTCGTTAGAAAAAAGTTAAAAATAATTATTCAAACATTTGATTAAACCTCACACCCGTCAATTAAAAAAACTTATGTGTTTTATTTTTGAAGCAAAAAGTTATAAGCTCTCAAGTATAGATTCTGAAATGGTAAACTCTGCACACAAACCTTCAAAACTACTATTTGCTTTAATAACATCATGGGGAATAAGAACATAATACCATTTTTTATCGCCATAAGTCGCTGCATAGCGCGTTGCATGACAACACCATTGAACTGCAGCTTCTCTCTTTTTTAAAACAATAGGATTTTGCATTTCAGAGGCTTTTTTAGGCTCACAAAGATATTTGGCATCCTTCGTTTCTACAACAAAGTCTGGTTCATAGATTGATCCTTTATCATATTCTATCTTGAAAAAACCTCGAGCGGGTTTCATCCATTTCAAGACTTGTTCATCATCCTCTAATATTTGAGCAAATCGTAATTCCCCTTCTACTGAATCAAACTTTTGTAAAGGATAACAGCATTTTCTAAAGCCGCTGAATACAAGTTTTTTAATATCGCTTTTAATGGCAGGAATATTACGAAAATAAAGAGGAGACGTCCCTTGCGGCAACACATAATGGATAGGTTGTAAAGTTGTAAAACCTCGTGTAACTTTAACCGCATAATCTTTTTGCGTTTCCCATTGATGTTCTCTTAATTGCGCAACAATAAAACTAGTAAGCTTGTGCTGATAGTGAATTAATACGTTCTCAACAGCTGTATCATTGGGTAAATAAGATCGGAAATGTTCTACTATCTGACTAGCTAATTTTCGTAATAAGAGCGTATGGTTATCATAATCGACAAAGTCATTATCAATCAAACCACGAATGATGTAGTTTTCAAGATAAGGCTCTTTGACATATTCATTCTTAGATGTGAGAAAAATGCTTTTATGGGTACGCAATTCTCGAATTAAAAGTTCTTTACTAACAGGTTGAAAATTTAAGTTTTCTAAATTTTCCAAATCAAAATCATAAAAACCATAAGTAACATCACGCGAAGGTATGAGTATAATATTTGGAATATCTATTATCAGTTCTGTTAATTGTTTTGTCAGAATTGTCACCACTTTTGATACAAGAGACTTTTGTGATGAAGGCTTAATATTCATAACTTTATTAGCAATTTTTTCTTGTATCTGTGCAGAACAAAGCATTTGAGAACTTGGCAATTTATCATTCTCTTTGATAAGATCCCACGCGATCGCTGCAATATCTTGCTCTTCAGGCGTTAATGTAGGGGAATCTGTATGACGTAATATGATACCTTGTAAATCAGAAGATGCTCCATTTATATCGGAATTACGTGTTACCATCGTTTGCATCAATAAAGCTTCTACTTGACTTGGAACTGTCACTATATCTGTCTTTTCAGAGGATATATCACCCCCTGTTCCAATCTCAATATGCTTTTTTATAATTGAGTTTGGATCGTTCGCACGATCAATAATATCTTGAAAACGATCATGCGCAATAATTGTTAAACGATCAATAGCTTCCACGCCTGTTCTATACCCATAAGGCAAACGCAATCCACGCCCAATTGTTTGCTCTGTTAAAATTTCTGAAGCCGATGCACGCAACGGTACAATAGTATAGAGATTCGTAACATCCCACCCCTCCTTTAATTTATTAACGTGAATAACAATTTCTGTTGGATCATGAGAATCTTCAATTGCAATCAGTTTTTGAATATTTTGATCTTCTTCTATATTCGACTGTTTTGTATGAATCTCTATAACTTTTCCCTTATAAGCTCCTGCAAAAAAATCATCTGATTCCAATAAATCACGCAATTTCTGTGCATGATTTGTATCTTGAGCGACAACTAAAATAAAAGGCTTAACAAACTTTTTGTTATAATCTTTGGCATAGGCAATTAAATCTGCTTTCACGTTTTCATGGGCATGAATTGCATCTTGTAATTTGATATGTTCTAATTGTTCAGATGTATAATTTTGAGGTTGAAAATCTTTACGTGTAGCAACAGCAGGCTCTTTTACAAAACCATCTCTCATAGCCTCTGCAAGTGAATAACTATAGACAACATTTTTAAAATCTACGGGTTTTGCACCTATTGTTTTTGGTGTCGCTGTAAGCTCTATTCCTAAAACAGGTTTTAACTCATTAATTGCTGCCGCACCAGCAGAAGCTCGATAACGATGTGCCTCATCCATTAACAAAACTAAATCAGGAAGATTTGCGAGATAATCAAAATAACTTTCGCCAATTGTCTCTTGTAAGCGTTTAATCCTCGGCATACTAGATTTTAGTGCGCCTTTTTTATTATCTGTTGTATTAATTTTAGAAATATTAAAAATATTGATAAAGGCCGTATCTCTATTCTCAAACAAACGCTTTTGTCCTTGAAAATGGTGTTCATCAACGCGAATACCTTTACCACTTTCATAATCTTCACCTGTAATAATAACGGGTCTATTGGCAATAAATTCACTCATTCCACTGAAAACATACTTCGGACTTTGGGGACTAAAATCCTGTTTTAACTTTTCATAAATAGTCAAATTTGGCGCTAAAACAAAAAAATGGCGACTGCGACCTGTTAAATAAAGATAGCTGATAAAAGCCCCCATAAGTCGCGTTTTCCCAACACCCGTTGCTAAGGCAAAACAAAAAGAGGGAAAGTTTCGTTCAAAATCTTGTACAGAAGGATAAAGATTTTTTATCACTTCTAACTCTGCAACCAAATCAGCATTTTTAGAAAGCTCTATATTTTCTAAGATTTTTACCAAAATATTTAAAGATTCACGTTGAGGATTACGTAACGATAAGCGAGCAGAAATCCTTTTTTCAACAGTGTTCATGAAAAACTCCGCTTTTTATATATTATTCAAATAGATCTAATTCTGCTTGCGCAATATCTTTATTTTTGCTGTTTTCTTTTACCACAATCACTGGTTCAAGATTGGCTACATTTAAACTGTAATCGTCCCTTCCCCATTCGCATTTTTCTAATATTGCACGGGGGATTTTAGTGAGTGTCAGATTTTCAAAGGATGCTGATTTTGTATCAAAGGCTGTACCACAAATCAGCAACGTGCGATGAGAGCCTACCTCTTCACTCATTATACGGAGTTGTTCATGGGTCATAGCGCTTGTTGTGACATAAATATAATCTGTTTCGGTTGAATACCCTTGCATCCAATAATGATTTTCATCAGGTGCATAGGTAAATCCCATATGTTTACACATTGCTTCTGAAAGCATCGCAGCATTATATTCGCGACTAATAATCCATTGTCCCCATGGATCTTTTTGCAACAGAGAAGGTGCAAGGCGATAATAACGGAATCCACCGCCACCTTGCCAATTGACACTTTTGGAAATTCCCCCTTGATCAGTTCCATCAATGACTTGTTTTAAACGAGGGATAATGTGGGTGTGACAATGCTCACCAAGTTCAATCATAATCCACTTCCTTCCCATTTTATGGGCAACAGCACCGGTTGTGCCAGAACCAGCAAAAGAATCCAGTACAAGATCACCGGGATTTGTAGATATCTTAATAATTCTTTGAAGAAGATGTTCAGGTTTCGGAGTATTAAATAATTCTACTTCATGATTAATAAATATTTTTTTTAATTCATCTTTAGCATTTGCATTATTGGAGAGACCTATCCAAATAGTTTCTGGAATACTTCCTTTATTTTCTGAAAGAAAAAATTTACGGTATAAATTATTTCCTTTAATAAGAAGGCGATCCTCTTTATCTAACTGTTGCATACTTTCTAGATTAACAAGCCAAAGGCGTTTAGAAAAAAACTTCCCTGTTTTGGTGGTGTATTCATATTCAGATCCGCCTTGCTGTCTAGCCCACAACCCAAGAATACGATATGCACCTCTTGAATCATTATCTGGATTTACATATGCTTTTTTTGTTACATCATCTAATTCAATTCGATTAATATAAAATTTTGAAAAGTCTTTTGCATAAACTAAGATATGATCGTGGGTTGTGCTAAAATAACGAGAAGAATTATCCTTTCCTCTTTTTTTATGCCATATGAGATTAGCAACAAAATTATTACGTCCAAATAACTCATCACACAGTATTTTAGCATAATGTATTTCATTGTCATCCAACTGCATAAAAAGCGCACCATCATCCGCCAGTAAATGATGTAACAATTCTAGCCTGTCTCTCATAAGGCTTAGCCATAGGGAATGCTCCAAACCATCTTCATAATGTTCAAAGGCATTGCCTGTATTATAAGGTGGATCGATATAGATACATTTTACCTTCCCCATATATTCTTGTTCAAGCGCTTTGAGTGCGAGTAAATTATCACCAAAAATGAGTTTATTATCAAAAATATCTTGGGTAGATACTTGGTGCGGAGCGTGATAAGATTTTTCAAGATCTTCCAATAAAATACGAGGCTCTAGTTTTGGGCGTTTTTCTTTTCCAATCCAAGTGAGTTCTAGTTTTTGTTTATTATAACTCATGCGATCGTCCTTAAATTCAAATGCTTGTGAAAAGTAAACAGCTTATTCATGAATGGCTAAATTAGAGTCTCTTAACAATACTTTTAGTACCATCCGACAGCAATTTGAGCTTCTTCTGACATACAATCAGGTGTCCATGGTGGATCAAAAGTCATAGTGACTTCAACATACGAAACCCCTTCAACTGCACTGACTGCATTTTCTACCCACCCTGGCATTTCACCCGCAACAGGACATCCCGGTGCTGTAAGAGTCATTTCAATTTTTACTGAACGATCATCTTCAATATCAATACGATAAATCAGTCCTAGCTCATAAATATCAGCAGGAATCTCTGGGTCATAAACTGTTTTGAGAGCAGCAATAATATCATTTGTCATACGATCAATTTCGTCTGCTGGAATTGCTGATATGTAAGATTTTTTATTTTCGCTTACAGTTTCAACGGATTCTGTAGAATGACGCTCTTCAATTGATTCAGCCATTAAAAAATGTCCTTGTTTCTTGCAATGCTTCTACTAATTGATCTATATCCTCTTGAGTGTTATACATGGCTAACGATGCGCGGCAAATAGATGTTAGACCAAAGCGCTGTAATAAAGGCTGTGCACAATGGGTTCCCGCGCGGATTGCAACTCCTTTTCTATCAATAAACATAGCGATATCATGGGCGTGAATCCCTTCAATTGTAAATGATATAATAGCTCCTTTATTGGGAGAATGACCATAAATACGCAATGACTCAACCATTTTAAGTTTTTCCTGCGCATAAGCTAAAAGGGACCTCTCATGGGCATGAATCGTGCTACGACCTTTCTCTTGTATATAATCAATAGCCGCAGTTAATCCAATAGCTTCAACGATAGGAGGAGTGCCTGCTTCAAAACGGTAAGGAGGAGCATTATAAAAAACCTTATCGGTTGTTACCTCCTCGATCATTTCCCCTCCCCCTTGAAAAGGACGCATTTCTTCTAATCTATCTTCTTTACCATACAAAACACCAATACCAGTGGGACCATAAAGCTTATGACCTGTAAAGACATACCAATCACAATCGAGATCTTGTACATCAACGGTTAAATGTACTGCTCCTTGAGAACCATCAACAAGAACAGGAATAGAATTTTGATGTGCTAGCTTAATAATCTCTTTAACAGGAGGCACAGTTCCTAATATATTGGACATATGCGTTATAGCAACAAGCCGCGTTTTTTCGCTTAAAGCCTTTTGGAAATCTTCAATGTGCAGAACACCATTTTCATCGACAGGAACAAAAATAAGTTTAACACCTTTTTGTTCACGGAGAAAATGCCAAGGAATAATATTTGAATGATGTTCCATGATCGTTAGAACAATCTCATCACCTTCTTTGAGTTTTGGCATCGCCCAACCATAAGCAACAGTATTAATAGCTTCTGTTGCATTTTTCGTAAAAACAATTTCTTCAGCTTTTTGAGCATTTAGAAAAACACGAACGGTTTCACGAGAATTTTCATAGGATTGTGTTGCTATATTGGCTAAAAAATACATTCCCCTATGCACATTAGCATAACTATAGTGATAATAATTATTCATTGCATTGAGTACTGACATTGGTTTTTGGGCAGAAGCACTACTATCAAGATATGCTAATCGCTTTCCATAAACTTGATGGTGCAAAATAGGAAAATCACGCCGAATTTCTTCGACATTATAAGTAAATGTTTGTACGTTATTTTCCATTTTTTCTACCTTAAACATTTTTTTCAAGCCATTTACTAATGATATTCTCCAAAACGATTTGAATATTATCTTGCTTGATGTCATCAATGAGCTCAGAGATAAATCCTTTAATCAAAAGCGCACGAGCCGTTTTAAAAGGGATACCACGTGTCATAAGATAAAAAAGATAATCATGATTAATATTAGCAACTGTTGCACCATGACCACATGCAACATCATCAGCAAAAATCTCCAGTTCAGGCTTTGCATTAAATTCTGCATCATCTGAAAGAATAAGGCTATTACAAGCCATGCGTGCATCTGTTTTTTGCGCTTTTTGAGAAACACGTATTATTCCTTGGAAAACACCAACAGCCTTATCTGTAACCACATTGCGTATAATTTCGGTTGATGTTGATTTTTCTTCCACGTGACGAACAGTCATTGTAAGATCACTATGTGTTTGTCCTGATAATAAATTTATGACGCGTAATTGAAAATCAGATTCTTCTCCCTGTAATTCAATATTGATTTCTTGGCGATTTAATTGACTCCCTATATTAATGACATAAAGTGATAACTTCGCTCTTTGATCAAGAACAGCACAAAATCGACCAAATTGTGTAGAATTAAAATCACGATTGCGAATGAGAATCCACGTAACATCACTATCAGCAGCAACACTTAATGAAAATATTGAACTGACAAAGGTATCTTTATCATTGCCAACCTGATGTTCAATAAACATAACTTGACTATTTTTATCAACTTTTATATCCGAAAAAATATGAGATTGTCCCCCCATTTGTATATTTTGTAATTCAATGGGGATATTTAACTTTGTATTTTCAGGGATGTGAAAAAGCCAACCATCTGTAACAAAAGCTGTATTTAACTGTCCAATAAAATCTTCATCAGAAATGTTTTGATTTATCTGTACAGAATTATCTTCTAATGCGTCTGAAAGGCGTTTTACTGCAATGTTGTCTACCTTTGACTCTATCGATGTTTTTCCATTGTTTATGGAGAAAACAGCACTTTCTGAAAGCAATGCATCAACCAATTGATTGTCTTGAACTTTTGAAAAATTGCTAATAGACTTCAGTAAGGTACGCAGATTGGTATAATGCCAACTTTCTATTTTACGGGAAGGAAGCCGTGTCGTTTGAAACTGCTCAATAGTTTTCTTGCGGATTTCTTGTACAGCTTTATCACCAGGTAAGTGGTTTACATACTGATTAAAATTACTGAGTATATTTTCTTCAACCGTTAACAAGTTTTGCTGTGCATTCATATTTAATAACCTCAAACCGCTTCTCTAATAAGATCAGCATACCCATTTTGCTCTAAATAAAGCGCTAAGGATTTATCACCGCTTTTGATAATTTGTCCTTTATAAAGAACATGTACCGTATCAGGAATAATATAATTAAGCAGCCGTTGATAATGGGTAATCACCAAAAATGAACGTTTTGAATCCCGAAGCTTATTAACACCATCTGCAACAATTTTTAGTGCATCAATATCTAAACCAGAATCCGTTTCATCTAAAATGCAAAGTGTAGGTTCAAGAAGTGCCATTTGTAAAATTTCAGCGCGTTTTTTTTCTCCACCTGAAAAACCTACATTTAATGGACGCTTTAGCATATCCATATCTATTTCAAGTTTGGCTGAAACTTCTTTAACACATTTTATAAATTCAGGAATTTTAAGTTCTTCGTCACCTCGCGCTTTGCGTTGAGAATTCATCGCAACTTTTAAAAATTCCATTGTTGCTACCCCTGGTATTTCCATTGGATATTGAAATGCAAGAAAAACACCATATGCAGCACGTTCTGCTGGATCCATTTCTAAAAGTGATTGTCCATTATAGAGAATATCTCCTTCTGTTATTTCATAATCATCACGACCAGCAAGCAAATAAGATAAAGTTGATTTTCCGGCTCCATTTTGTCCCATGATAGCAGCAACTTCTCCATCTTGAACTGTCAAGTTTAAACCACGAATAATTTCTGTATCGGTTTCAGCAATACGGGCGTGCAAATTTTTGATCTCTAACATAATTTAATCCTGTTTTGGCTGTTTTTCAGATATCAATGCGTATTATTTTACCTTAGCATCCATCTACTTTTGTAATTACCATAGAGGTCATTTTTAGCATTATGTGCTACCGTTACAGCCTTTTTACATAAAGTCTTCTATTTATCTAATTAAATAAAATTATCCAACACTACCTTCAAGGCTAATACTAATAAGCTTTTGTGCTTCGACAGCAAATTCCATGGGAAGTTTTTGAATGACCTCTTTTACAAAACCATTTACAATTAATGCGATAGCTTCTTCTTCGGGAATTCCTCTTTGCATAACATAAAAAAGTTGGTCATCAGAAATTTTTGATGTTGTGGCTTCATGTTCAAACTGAGCTGTTGCATTTTTTGCTTCAATATAAGGAACTGTATGCGCACCACAATCATTTCCGATTAACAAACTATCACATTGCGTAAAGTTACGCGCATTTTGTGCTTTTCGATGAGCTGTGACTTGTCCTCGATAAGTGTTATTTGAAAAACCTGCAGAAATACCTTTGGAAATAATGCGACTGGATGTATTTTTTCCCAAATGAATCATTTTTGTACCAGAATCAATTTGTTGATAACCGTTTGCAACAGCAATAGAATAAAATTCTCCACGCGCATTATCACCACGGAGTAAGCAGGATGGATATTTCCAAGTAATCGCAGAACCAGTCTCAACTTGTGTCCATGAAATTTTAGAGCTATCACCTCGACAATCTCCACGCTTCGTCACAAAATTATAAATACCGCCCTTTCCATCTTTATCGCCAGGATACCAGTTTTGTACTGTAGAATATTTAATCTCTGCATTTTCAAGGGCAATAAGCTCAACAACAGCAGCATGAAGTTGGTTTTCATCACGTTGGGGTGCTGTACACCCTTCAAGATAAGAAACATAGGAATCTTCAGCGGCGATAATCAATGTTCGTTCAAATTGGCCAGTGTTGCGTTCATTAATCCTAAAATAAGTTGAAAGCTCCATAGGACAACGAACCCCTTTGGGAATATAAACAAATGAACCATCTGTAAAGACAGCTGCATTTAAGGCCGCATAATAATTATCACTTATAGGTACAACTGTTCCTAAATATTCTTTAATAAGCTCAGAATGTTCAATAATCGCCTCTGAAATAGAACAAAAAATCACACCAGCACGTGCCAGCTCTTTTTTGAATGTTGTTACAACAGAAACAGAATCAAAGACTGCATCAACAGCCACCTGCCCCGATACAGACATACTATCATCAAAAGTGGAGGGATCAGACTGTTTTCTCACTCCTGCCAAAATCTCTTGTTCTTTAAGGGGAATGCCAAGTTTTTCGTACGTTGCTAATAACTCAGGATCCACTTCATCCAAAGATTTTGGTCCTGTATGATTTTTTGGAGCAGCATAATAATAAAGCTCCTGAAAATCAATTTTAGGATATTCAAGACGCGCCCAATGAGGCTCTTGCATTGTCAGCCAACGGCGGTAAGCTTTTAAGCGCCATGTTAACATCCATTCAGGCTCATTTTTTTTAGCGGAAATAAATTTGATAATACCCTCATTTAAGCCTTTTGGAGCTTTATCGGTTTCAATATTGGTTTCAAAACCATATTTATATTGGTCAACATCTATTTCACGTACTTGGCGTATCGTTTCTTGTACTGCCGGCATAAATTTTCTCCATTTTTTGGCGTCAAAAACCGGTAACTAAAGTCTTGTTTTTTACAAGATTAAAGTAAGCAAGTTATCTCCTAGGCTATAGGTAAAGTGCAAAAATTTCAATCAAACTTATTTTATTTTTAAAATAATTCTAATTTTTATAACTTTCTGATGATAAATCTTCCCCTTTTCTCCTGCTTATAATTTGAGAAAAAAACGACAGAAAATCATCAATATCTTCAGAAGTTGTGCCACGCCCTAGCGAAATGCGAATGGCACCATTTGGAACATGATACCCCATTGCCTCCAACACTTTGCTTTGTTTTACTTTTCCCGAAGAACAGGCAGAGCCGGATGATAAAGAAAACCCTTCTAAATCAAAAGCAATTTGCATCGTTTCAGCTTTTATATTTTTCACGGTAAAGTAAGTTGTATTTGGCAAACGTTGAACTCTTTTGCCAAAAATCTCAACATTTTTACTTATTTTTTGTAGTCCATCTTCTAATTTATTGCGTAAATATATTAACTGTTTTATTTCCTCCTGTGTGAAGCAATCAGCCATTGCTGCCCCAAAAGCAGCAATAAGGGGCAATGCTTCTGTTCCTCCACGGAGACCTTTTTCTTGTCCTCCTCCAATAATAAGAGGGTGTGGCATGAGAAGATTACCACATGAAACAAAAGCACCAATTCCTTTAGGACCGCCAATTTTATGGGCAGACAGTATAAAAAAGTCTCCTCCTAACTGATGAATATCCACAAAATTTTTATCTACATATTGTGTCAAATCAACTATAAGAGTGCCTCCTAAATCCCGAACAATAGCGGCGATTTCTGTTAACGGTTGAATAACACCCGTTTCACTATTTGCAGCTTGAATAGCAACAAGAGGTAAACCTTTTGTTTTATCGTGAACCGTTAAGAGTGATGTTAATTTATCTTGTTGTATGAGCCCATCTTGATCAACATCAATGACGCTTATCAATTCTTTAGAAAAACGTCCTCCCTCTGCAACAGAGGGATGTTCAGTCGCTCCAAGGTAAAGATGAGAAAATTTAACTTTTGCTTTCCCCATATTGTAAAAAGGTGTTAACAAAGTCATTGCGGCTTCACTCGCACCAGAGGTAAATACCACGTGATCTGGATCTGTTTTAAGATTTTCAGCGATTTGCCGACGGGACTTTTGCAACAAAGTTTTAGCGGCACGCCCTTCCTTATGAACCGATGATGGATTACCAAATATCTCTAAAGATTCCAGTAACGCTATCCGTGCCACTTTTTTGAGCGGTGTTGTTGCGTTATGATCAAAATATCGGCGTTTTATAACCATTTTACATCGCAATCATTAATCTTATGAATTGATTGAAAAAATAGCGCATTTTTCTTGAAAAGTGCACTAAAAAAAGAATATCTAATAATTATTTAAGAGATTCTATGGTAAAAGTCGACCAGGGTCAAAGAGAGCCTTTTATTGCATTAAGGAGCATTTTATGCCAGAAATTATTTTTAACGGTCCCGCGGGTCGGCTCGAAGGGCGTTATCAACCTTCACAACAAAAAAATGCACCCATTGCGATCATTTTGCATCCTCATCCCCAATTTGGTGGAACTATGAATCATAAAATTGTCTATGACCTCTTTTATATGTTCCAACAACGTGGCTTTACAACTTTACGTTTTAACTTTCGTGGTATTGGTCGTAGTCAGGGTGACTTTGATTATGGAATAGGAGAACTTTCAGATGCTGCTGCTGCTCTCGATTGGGTGCAAACACAACATCCAGACTCTAAAAATTGTTGGGTAGCAGGATACTCATTTGGAGCATGGATTGGTATGCAGCTTTTAATGCGCCGACCGGAAATTGAGGGATTTATCTCAGTTGCCCCTCAGCCTAATGTTTATGACTTTTCATTTCTTGCACCTTGTCCCTCTTCTGGACTTATCATTCATGGCGGTATCGATAAAGTTGCCCCTCCAAAAGATGTTCAAATACTTGTCGATAAATTAAAAACACAAAAAGGTATCATCATTACACAAGAAATATTGGAAGAGGCTAATCACTTTTTCAGTGGATGTCATGAAAAACTTATTGAACGATGTGCCCACTATTTGGATAACCATATCTCCAATGAACTTCTCGCTCCTCCTTCTGAAATACTTTCACTAACTTAGGAAAATACGATAGATTTATAAAAAATTAGCAAAAGCCGTTTCTGATCATAACAAAGTAATTTTTTCAGTTTGCATTTAAAATTTTTCTAAATTTTATTTCAGGATAGAAATGAGAATAACAGCATACCTGTTTTCTATCACTGAAAAGTCTCTTTTTAGCGTAAAAAGGAAATAATACCTGTATTATTATCTTTATATTACCAATAGGTCTCTTTCTCTTGTGAGGTGTGTGTCAGTTATGATAGATAACGCATTAATAATTCATTATATAATCGCCTATTATATAAAATAATGCACTCTTATAATTAGGAAATTAAATCTGTGTTTGCCTTTAAATCTGATTTTTTACACATTATGAGCGAACGTGGTTTTATCCACCAAATTTCAGATGAAAAAGGCTTAGATGATCTTTTTTCAAAAGAAACTGTAAGCGCTTATACTGGATTTGACCCAACAGCATCGAGTTTACATGCTGGAAGTCTTCTTCAGATTATGATGCTTTATTGGTTACAAAAAACGGGTCATCGCCCCATTGCTTTAATGGGCGGAGGGACCGGATTGATTGGTGATCCTTCCTTCAAAGACGAAGCGCGACGCCTTCTGACACAAGATGATATTGCTGCAAATATTGATGGTATTAAAAAGGTATTTGCTAACTATTTGACATTCGGTGACCGAGAAACCGATGCTTGTATTGTGAATAATGCTGAATGGTTATGCAATTTAAACTACTTAGAATTTTTGCGTGATGTAGGAAAGCATTTTTCTGTCAACCGTATGTTGTCATTTGATTCTGTCAGACTCAGACTTGAGCGTGAGCACTCTTTGTCATTCTTAGAGTTTAATTATATGATTCTGCAAGCTTATGACTTTGTTGAACTTTATAAACGTTATGGGTTGCGCATGCAAATGGGGGGCTCTGATCAGTGGGGCAACATTATTAACGGAATCGAATTAGGACATCGTTTAGGAACACCGCAATTATATGCGTTAACATCACCATTGCTGACAACCTCTTCCGGTGCCAAAATGGGTAAATCATTGAATGGGGCTGTATGGCTGAATGCGGATAAGCTTTCACCTTATCAATTTTGGCAATACTGGCGCAATACAGAAGATGCTGATGTAACACGATTTCTAAAGCTCTATACTCCATTGCCGATGGATGAGATTCTTAAACTTTCTCTATTACAAGGAACTGAAATTAACGAAGCAAAAAAAATTCTTGCAACAGAAATTACAGCAATGTTGCATGGACGTGTTCTTGCTGATGCAGCAGCAGAAACGGCTCGCAAGACGTTTGAAGAAAAAACTCTGGGAGAAAATCTTCCAACTGTTGAAATTAATGCCTCAGAATTAAAAAAAGGTGTTGGATTGCTCACTCTTTTAGTACAAGCAGGACTCGCTAGATCTAATAGTGAGGCACGCCGACACATTCAAGGTGGAGGTGTCCGTGTAAATGATCAAATTATTGAGGATGAAACACATCTTATTATTGAAGGGGATGTCAGTGCAGAAGGAACCATTAAACTTTCTTTTGGTAAGAAAAAACATGTTGTGATGAAACCAGTATAATCTTTTGCTGTTTTGTTTATGTTGTTCACGTCGAGCTTGTTCTTTCAATTCAATCGTTGTGATAGGGCGAGTTTTGTTAGGAAAATAAAGGTCTCTTCAAAACAATAATATTTCTAGAGAGTTGAATAGTTCTTTTCTTCTGTGTACTCTGATATCTTATACCTGTTACACAAAAAAGAAAGATGAAAACAATGACAAGACCAATGAAAGGTGCTCTTGCTCCTGATTTTACTTTGCCGCGCGATGGAGGAGAGACAGTGTGTCTTTCTGACTTTAAAGGAAAGCCTGTTGTTTTATATTTTTATCCAAAAGATGACACCAGTGGTTGCACAAGTGAAGCACTTGATTTCACAAAATTAAAGATGAAATTTGATGAAATCGGTGTTGCTGTTATTGGAATCTCTCCAGATAATGTAAAAAAACATGATAAATTTAAAATAAAATATGAACTTGATGTCATCTTGGTTTCTGATGAAGAAAAAACGACCCTCGAAGCTTATGGTGTTTGGGTTGAGAAAAGCATGTATGGACGCAAATATATGGGAGTTGAACGGAGCACTTTTTTAATTGATGCAAATGGAATAATAGTAGAAGAATGGCGCAAAGTAAGCGTATCTGGGCATGCTGAAAATGTTTTAGCTACTGCAACACTTTTATATCATAATGGTAACTTGTAAATTGAGTGTTTGATTTACCTTCAAAAGCAAAAGTTATTCCCCCTAATTGATTTTAGTTTTTAAATGGATTCAATTTTTACAATATATTGATTTATAAGGATAATGAATTGTTTTACATTTATATTAGTCCCCTGAATATCGCAAAATTTTCTTATTTCAGATTCTTCCTATCACTTGCAATATCATAAGCAGAATTAGCGTGTGAGAAAAAATTGAAGAAAGAAACAAGAAAATCCTCCTTTAAACCTTTAAAGTATCAAAGGCTATATAACATCACAGCATCAATAAAACGAACAGCTTAAGAAAAAATCTATATGGCTTGAAGGAAGGATATATATTTAACGAATATCCTCAATTTTTTTGTCTTGTCCATAAATGCGCCGTGCGAGTGCTGCTTCTATAAATGCATCTAAATTACCATTAAGTACGGATTGTGGATCCGTATTTTCAATTCCTGTACGCAAATCTTTGACAAGCTGATAGGGTTGAAGAACATAAGATCTAATTTGATGTCCCCATCCGATTTCTGTTTTAGAAGATTCAGCAGCATTGGTTTCTTCTTCTCTTTTTTTAAGCTCTTCTTCATAAAGCCGTGCACGCAACATCGACCAAGCCGTAGCGCGATTTTTATGTTGAGAACGTTCTGTTTGACATTGAACAACAATACCCGTTTTTATATGTGTGATGCGAACAGCAGAATCTGTCGTGTTAACATGTTGTCCTCCTGCTCCAGATGCACGATATGTATCAATACGCACATCTGCCTCTGAAACATCAACTTCAATATTGTCATCAATAACTGGATAAACCCAAATGCTCGCAAAAGAAGTATGGCGCTTTGCATTCGAATCAAATGGAGAAATCCGCACTAAGCGATGAACGCCTGATTCTGTTTTCAACATTCCATAAGCATTATGCCCTTTTACAAGAATAGTCGCTGACTTTATTCCTGCTTCTTCTCCATCATGAATTTCTAAAATTTCAACCTTCATTTCATGCTGTTCAGCCCATCGCATATACATACGTAAGAGCATAGAAGCCCAATCTTGGCTTTCTGTTCCCCCTGCTCCAGCATGAACTTCTAAATAGGTATCATTCGGATCTGCCTCTCCTGAAAGAAGTACGTCAATTTGCCTTTTATCTATCTCATTTTTAAGATTACGTATTGATCTTTCTGCATCAGCGATAATTTCAATATCACTTTCTTCTTCGCCCATCGCAATAAGCTCAATGCATTCTTCAAGTGTTTTTGTAAATGATAAAAGACCATTGATTGAATCATCGAGACGTTGACGCTCACGCATCATATCCTGTGCTCGTTGTGCATCATCCCATAATGATGGATCTTCCGCTTTTTGATTAAGATATTCAAGACGCTTTAGTGATTGATTCCAGTCAAAGATGCCCCCTTAGCAATTGTATTGCTTTCTGGATTTCATCAACTAATGTTTCTATTTCTGCTCGCATAATTTAACACCGTATTTTAAAAAACTCTTTTTGGTTGTGTCTCTTAGCATTTTATACAAATTTAATAGCTGCTATCAGAAAATGGTACAATTCTATCACTCTATTTACAGAACTGACATTGTAAAAAAGAGATAAAAACCATGACTCATGGCGAAAGGAGATTTTGTTGATTAATAGAGCCCACCTGTCCCACTTTCAAGGGCTTTATTGACTTGTGGAGAAGTCGTTACTGCAGGAACACCTTCTTGAAAAGAATTTGTACTCCCAATAACTTGATATATATCAGCAGGACCAGTCCCTGGTTTAAATGCTTCTATAATGACATCTTGATCTCCTCTTTCCGCAAGCATTCCTGTTTTCCGATTAATTGGCATTAAAATCATACCCTTTGGCATCTTAAAGGGAACATCTGGCTTTCCTTTAAGAGCATCTGCCATAAACTCACCAAAAATAGGTGCAGCTAATGAACTTCCTGTTCCATTATATCCTAACGGAGCTGGTTGATCATAACCGACAAAAATACCAACGACAATGTCAGGAGTAAATCCCATAAACCAGACATCCTTAGAGTCATTGGTTGTTCCTGTCTTAGCGGCAATATGTCGATTAAGATAACGTAAACGTGCTGCAGTACCACGCTGAACAACCCCTTCCATCATCGATGTAATTTGATAAGCTGTCATAGGGTCAAGAACTTGATCTCGCTCATCAATCAATGTGGGTTCACGTTGATTATTCCATGAATTCGTATTACAATTTTCACAAATACGATCATCATGACGATAAATTGTCTTTCCATAACGATCTTGAATTCTGTCTATCAGAGAAGGCTTAATAGAGCGTCCCCCATTGGCAATAACTGAATAAGCTGTAACCATTCGTAATACTGTTGTTTCACCAGCCCCTAAAGCCATGGGAAGATAAGGCTGCAATTTATCTACGATCCCAAAGCGTTCTGCATATTCAGCGACAAGAGGCATTCCCATATCATTGGCAAGCCGTATTGTCATAAGATTACGAGAACGCTCAATACCATAACGCAACGTTGAAGGTCCTGCAAAGGTACCTCCATAATTTTTGGGTTGCCAAACTTCACCATTATATTGACGAACTTCAATGGGACCATCTAAAACAACGGATGCTGGTGTATATCCGTTATCAAGAGCTGCTGCATAAACAAAAGGCTTAAAAGCAGATCCCGGTTGGCGATAAGCTTGGGTTGCACGATTGAATTCAGATGCGGCAAAAGAAAATCCTCCCACCATAGCAAGAACGCGCCCTGTATGAGGTTCCATAGCAACAATTGCACCTTCAACCTTTGGAATTTGTTGTAAACGATAAGTGTTATTTGTATTGGATAGTTTTTCAACAAAAATGACATCCCCAACTTGCAGAACATGAGATAAGCTCTGAACAGTTTTTCGATAACCATTTTCTTTTACAACATGGAGTGCCCATTTTGAATCAGCTTCAGATAAAACAGCAATTTCCCGTTTTTTTGATAATATACCTGAAGCTTCGCGCTGTGGCTGTAAACCAATCTCTACTTTGTTGGGATTAGTAGAAAGAACAACAGCTAAACGCCATTCAGGAACATCACTTAGCCCTGTGATATCTGCAAGTTCTGTCCCCCAATCCCCTTTCTCATCAATATGCGCATAAGCTCCACGCCATCCTTGCGCATGATCAAATCTAATTAATCCATCGTGTAAAGCACGTCGCGCAATAAGTTGTAAATGCGGATCAAGCGTTGTACGAATGGAAAGCCCACCTTCATAAAGTGTTTTAGCCCCATAGCGATGTATTAAACGACGCCGCACTTCTTCAGTAAAATAATCAGCCGCAAAAACATAGCTATCACTCCCACGGATTGTCGCTCCTAAAGGTTTAGCTTTCGCTTTTTCACCTTGTTCACGCGTTACATATCCATTTGCAATCATCCGGTCTATAACCCAATTACGCCGATCAATAGCACGTTGTGTATTCTTAAATGGATCATAATTTGCTGGTCCTTTTGGAAGAGCAGCCAAATAAGCACATTGTTCTAGCGTCAGATCATTGACGGATTTATTGAAATAGGTCAAAGAAGCAGCTGCTATACCATAAGTGCCACGCCCCAGATAAATTTCATTGAGATAAAGTTCGAGAATATGATCTTTTGAATAAGTTTTCTCAATACGCATTGCTAAAATAGCTTCCTTAAATTTACGTTCTAACGTTGTTTCTGAACTTAAAAGGAAGTTTTTAGCGACTTGTTGCGTTATAGTTGATGCACCCTCTGGACGTCTTCCAGAACCAATATTACGAATATTATTGATCAAAGCTCGAGAAAGTCCTTCAGGATCTAAACCAAAATGATGATAAAAGTTTTTGTCTTCAGCCGAAATAAAAGCATTTATAACAAGCTTTGGTATTGATTGAATCGGTAAATAGAGGCGATGTTTTGTTGCAAACTCTGCCATAAGACGGCCATCAGAAGCATGGACGCGGGTCATTACCGGCGGCTCATAAAGTGAAAGAACTTCATAATCAGGGAGTGCATTTGCTTGACCACTGGTCATAACACCCCACGTTATTGCACCACAAAGTCCAATAGCAATAAAAAAACGAAGAAGATATCTTAAAAAAATCATCATAAAAACGGCTATCGCTTTCTTAAGAATTAATTAAAGAAAAAAATACGTTACTTCAAACACACCAAGTGGATATCACCACAAGATTGAGATCAAGAGAAATCGTTTTCTATCTTTTATTTATACTAGGGTACACTAGAAGCCCATATAGATACTCTATTTTCTCACAAATTTAAAGAGGCTGTATCATTTTCTGCCTATAATCAGCAAATTGACGAATAGAATGAGCAATAGAGGCTGCCATTTGTTTTCTCCAATGAGGATCATTTAATAACTTTTCATCCTCTTTATTGGATAAATAACCTATCTCTATCAAGACTGAGGGTATATCTGAAGCTCTTAAAACTTGAAAATTAGCATAACGATGTGGGTTATTAATCAAGTTAATATGATTCTTTGATAAACTTGAAATAACACTATTTGCAAAATTAACCGAAAATGTATGTGTCTCACGTCGTGTAAGATCCATCAAAATATCTGTAACTTCGAGCGTTTCATCTGCAGGCAAACCATCAAGCAAATCAACTTTATTTTCATTTTCAGCTAAAGATTTTGCAATGGCATCAGAGGCTTTGTCTGATATGGTATACACTGTGGCACCGCGAAGAGAATGTAGATCAATCGTATCCGCGTGAATAGATATAAAAAGATCAGCATCAAACTCTTGCGCTTTTTTAACTCTTTCACTTAGTCTTAAAAAAATATTGGAATCTCGTGTTAAAGCAACGGTAATATGAGAATCCTTTTGTAATTCGTCTCGCAATGCACGCGCAAAGTCTAAAGTCACATCTTTTTCTAAAATTCCAGTAACCCCCCGCGCACCACCATCAATACCACCATGACCAGGATCAAGAACAACACGGAAATTATATGCTGGCATTAACTGTGTTTTTGTATCAAAATTGATCCTTTGCTGTTTTTTTAATATCTCATCAAATTTTTCTTGTGTACTTTTACGAATATCAATCAGCAACTGCCATAAACCATTATTTAATTTTTTTACGACATTTTTTTCAACTACAAAAGCCGTTTTACTTGTCAAAACAATGCGTGAAGTCTGTATGTCAGAGAAAGCGTAACGCACATCTGAAAGCATAACGGATAATGTATTCCTTTTCTTTAAAGGCGTATTTTGCATCGAAAAGTCAATTGTAGGTAAATTGATAACCAAACGTGCTGGCCTGTCCAAAATCTGTAAACGAACATTTGGTTTTGAATTAAAAACCGCAATAATACGCGTATGAACACTATCACCAATGGTTCGAAAATTAATAAGTCTCAGAGGATCTCCGGCTTGAAGACTGGTTTGGAGTAGCAAAAAAGATAATAAAAAGTATGTGACGAACACAATAACATCCCCATAAGCTGTTTTCAGCTTTTTGGTAAAAAAAACTCTTATCATAAGCAAAATACTCTACATTACCTTTGTAATAATTTATCTTGGTTACATAAAACGATACACCAATTTATTATCTATTTTTCAATAAAAGCTAAATAAACACCTCAAAACGAAATTAAGGTCATAAAGATATTATAATTATACATGATTTACATTGTTACTTGCCAAACGCATGATATCAACATAAAAGAATATTTATGCTTCCTAGCTGATAATAGTCATCTAAATTATCTGTAACTCATATTAAGTTGTCTTTAGAAGTTTTTTGTCTATTATGCGTTGAGACTTTTTTATGGATGAAAAATTTCTATGTTGTAACATTAGGATTGCATTACTTAAGATTCGTTGGTTCGGATATCCGAACTGTTTTAAAGATTATTTTACCGGAGACTTTTAAGAAATATGAGTCATAAAAAACAGATGGAAATAATGATGAGAAATGGTGTAAATGCAGTCATGCCTTTGCACGTGGTGTTCCGTCCTGTTTTTCTGGTACCTCCCTTTTATGGCAGACAGCCTTTTATATTTACGAATAGTTATAGCATTCGTTTGAATAAAATTGTGCATGTCGCCTTCAGGATATTAACTTATGTCAAACAAAATGCTTATAGATGCCTCCCATCCGGAGGAAACACGTGTTGTTGTTGTTCACGGCAACAAAATTGAAGAACTTGATTTTGAATCAGAACATAGAAAACAGCTCAAGGGGAATATTTATCTCGCACGTATTACGCGTGTAGAACCGTCTCTCCAAGCGGCTTTTGTTGAATATGGTGGAAACCGACATGGTTTTTTAACATTTTCTGAAATTCATCCTGATTATTATCAAATTCCTATTGCTGATCGCCTTGCTCTTCTTGAAGAAGAAGAAAAAGAAGCTGTAGGAGAAAATTCTGTAGATACCTTTACGGAAGAAGCAACTAAAAATAAAAAACGCTCCAGAAGAACAAAAAAAAGTGAAAAAAACAATGTTATAGCAGCCGATATTGAAAATGATATCACATCTGAAGCGATAATAATTGATAATACAGAAGAAGCATTAAATGCCAATATCTCTTATGATGAGATTGAAATGGTCGGTGCTGAGGACATCCGTGAAGAGCTCCCGATTTATCAAAGAAAACAAGGGCGCCAGTATAAAATTCAAGAAGTCATTAAACGACGTCAAATTTTGTTGGTACAAGTTATCAAAGAAGAGCGTGGTAATAAAGGTGCTGCCCTTACAACATATCTATCTCTAGCTGGTCGTTACTCTGTTCTAATGCCCAACACAGCACGTGGTGGTGGTATTTCACGAAAAATTACGAACGTACAAGACCGTAAGCGTCTTAAAGAAATCGTAAAAGAATTAGCCGTTCCAAAAGGTATGGGCGTTATCTTACGAACCGCTGGTGCCAATAGAACAAAAGCTGAAATTAAACGTGATTATGAATATCTTATGCGGTTATGGGATACTATTCGCACTTTGACACTCGAGTCAACGGCGCCATGCCTTGTCCATGAAGAAAGCAATCTCATCAAGCGTTCTATACGAGATCTTTACAATAAGAACATTAGTGAAATTCTTGTCTCTGGAGACCAAGGATATCGTGAAGCGAAAGACTTTATGCGTATGCTCATGCCAAGTCATGCAAAAGTTGTGCAACCTTACCGTGATCCTACGCCCATTTTCGCAAGAAATAATATTGAAATTCAACTTGATAAAATGTTGCAACCACAGGTTTCTTTAAAATCTGGTGGTTATCTTGTTATTAATCAAACAGAAGCACTTGTTGCTATTGACGTAAATTCTGGCCGCTCTACGAAAGAATTCTCTGTCGAAAAGACAGCCTTACAAACTAACCTTGAAGCTGCTGAAGAAGTAGCGCGTCAATTACGCTTGCGTGACCTTGCTGGTTTAATTGTGATTGATTTTATTGATATGCTTGAAGAACGCAATGTGAAGCTGGTCGAAAAAAAATTAAAAGATTGTTTAAAAAATGATCGTGCTCGTATTCAAGTAGGTCATATTTCACACTTCGGCCTTTTAGAAATGAGTCGTCAACGTATTCGCATATCGGTTTTAGAAAGTACGACACAGCCCTGCCCACATTGCGCAGGAACAGGAAATATACGTTCTGAATCATCAATTGCGTTACATGTCATGCGCTCAATTGAAGAATATCTTCTTCATAATTCGCAACATAATATTATCGTGCGCACCCCCGTAGCAACAGCGCTTTATGTATTAAATCATAAACGCAATATTCTTGTTAATTTAGAAGCTCGCTTTAAACTTAATATTAGTATTGAAGCAGATGATAGTATTGGAACACAACATCTTGTTATTTCTAAAGGCTCAATAGCAGAGAGAATTTTTCAATCTTCATTGGAAGATGACAATAAGCAAGAAATTGAAGATTCTGTTTTCATAAAAAGTGAATCTATTGAAAATCCTTCTCCCATTGAAACAAACCAAAAGCGTCGGCGCAAAAATCGTCACGGTGAAATTACTGATCATTCTCTCTCCAACGTTCATAAAAAAGAAGATACCTTGAATGATGATTCTTATCGTCGAGGACGTCGTCGAGGACGTCGTGGTGGTCGACGCAATCAAGATAATAGTTTTCATCAGATTCGCGTTCCTTATGCAGAACCAGTGGGAGATTTTGCTAAGCAAGCTTTAGCAGAAATTAAAGCAGCGCATCGCAAACGTCGTGTTTCACCTGCTAAATCTTTTGAACTTGAAGAAACAAAGAATAATACACAAGCTCTAGATATACAACAACAGAGTGAATCTGAAAAAAATGATACAAGTATTAAACGTAAAACACGTTCTTCAAAAGTAGTAGAAAATCAACTTTCTTTAGAGAATGATCAAAATATTGCAGAACAAAAATCTCTTGAAGAAAAACCTACAACCAGTTCGGTGCGTAAAACTAAAACAAAAAAAGCAGATAAAGCTATTCATGAGGTAGAAGATAAAGCTCTTGAAAAGAGTAAAAAATCAACACGTGGAACACGTAAAAAATCATCTTCTAAAGAGACAACGCAAATACAAAAAATATTAGAGCAAGAAACTGTAATCGAGATGGAGAAAGTTATCGAAACCTCTCCTTCCCAAATTGAAGAAACAATTAATCAACCCGTTGTTATTTCATCAACGCCTAATGATTCTTCCAAAACTGAACGTATTGGTTGGTGGAAACGCAGAATTCTTTCGAAAAATTAAGGATTAAAAAAACCGCCACAGAAAATTGTGGCGGTTCAAATAAACAATTATAGAAGACGTTTTGACCAACTTCTATGGTGTGGGTTTATTACTTTTGTTTTGCTTTTTCTTGCTCATCCCGCATACGCTCTTCAATTTCTTTTTGCTTTGATTGAATGGCTTGCTGCAGCTTTATTTGTTCTTGTTGAAAATCTTTTTCCTCCATACCAGGACCGGTATAGGCTGCTGTAAACCCATTAAGAGAAAACTCAATAGGATTAGCTGAACCACGGAAATTAACTGTGGTTACAACCATTTTTGTACCACTTTTCATAGCTGCTATAAGCTTATCATCTAAGACATCATTAGCAATACAACTTGGTCCATTACAAATAATATAAGGAATTTTTTTAGAGAACTCGTCACCAATTTTAATGTGAACACCTTCTGGCAAAAAACGACCTGTAGGTACTTGAATACCTATACGTTTCTCATTTTGCTTCCCTTTTATTTCAACAAGATTAAAAGCCGTTAAAGGTTGTCCCGTATTCGATAATACAGTATTCATTGTATTACAAATATCAACATCATGCTGCTTACTGCAAACTTTGTACCAACCTTGTGATAAAGTTTGCGCATTTGCAGAAATACCAGCTATAAGAAAAAGGGCAGCGGCTCCAACTAATACTGAAACAGCAGAATAAACATTTTTATGCGACATGATTAAGTTAATCCTTTCAACGCGCTCTTAAGTAACTTCAAAAAAATATTAAATATAATTCCAACTTAATTTATTAAATTATAATGAAATAACAATTAATTTTACTATTTTTACTTCAATATAAAAAAAAAAAGTCAAATTTAGAGAAAAAATACGACGAGCCATTCTAATTTTTATACACTCATATCATTTCCCCTCTTCATCACATTGGTATTTGATGCAATCTATCCATAAAACACCTCTGTGCATTTAAACTAAGATTACACAAACGAATCAATATTGCAATGCTAATTAAAATAAACTCTGATACTACTCTAAAAAACTTACTAATTAAAATTTTTACATTTATTACTCTTCATGTTAAGCTTATAGAACATTAGCAACAGGTGTTGCAATGCATTAAGCTCCAAAATATCAGATAAGTTTTACAGTTTTCCTTATGTGCCTCGTGTGATACACAAAAACAAAATCATCTACGGTATTATTGAAACATTTGATGAATTAAAACCACTGATTGTCTAAAATTTCTGCCCTTGTTTACAAAACAATGGTGATACGCTTTTGTAATAAAAATTTTATATTCTATAGCGTTTAACTAAACAGTTTAGTTTAAAAATACGCTACTAAAGAAGCGCTTTTTTCTTAATTAAACAACACATTTTCTTAGAGAGAAAATCTATAACTGCTGAAAATATTTTATTTATAATAAACTTTCTTAAAATATAATAACATATTAATTTATAATAATAATTTATCTTTTTTCTATTTCTATATTGTATGAAAGATCCTAATAGCGCAAACCTCTCTTATATTGTATCAATAAAATTTATTCCACTTGTACATCACAAGCAGAGTTAGTTTTATAGATAAAACTACTGAACAAAGGGATTCCCCCTATGAATCATCTCACGTGCCTAAAGCCATAATAAATTTATGCTCATATATTATACATCTATTATTGCACTTCTGTACAAATATCATCTCTCAGCTTTATAACATGAATAAAAAATATAGCTTTTATCAATTTATTTTAAGTTATTTCTCAAATAAAATAATTTACTAAAATGATAAATTCTTTTCATCTTTTACAACATCAAAGATATAAATCGTTAATGATTTAAGTTTTAAGAAAAAATGAATTCAAAATATCATTTTATTTTCCTATATAACACAACTTAGAGCTATAAAACATCTCTCTTATCGTATTAATAAAACAAGATTTAAGATATGAAATGTATCGTCATTAAAATAATTAAACAGATAAAAATAAAAAACTACAAGCACAAAAAATCATGCATAAAAAGAAAACATAAAAAAGATATATGAGTTTATTATTTAATATATATATTAAATCTTATATGATAAGAATAATAGATAATATCTTATGTGTATAAATTACTTTATTATAAATAATGATAAAAACAAAAAATTAAAATATATTTTACTAACATATTTAAACTATTATTTAGTATATTATCTTAATTTCTCTGTATTTGTATAATTAATTTTTTAATTGAATAATTCTTCAACATGAGAACGCATACGATCTATAATATTCTTTTTCTTGTTTGGCAGCATTATATTATGTACTTCTTTAATGGTTCTACAAAGCTCAGGTGCATTTTTAACAAACCAATTATCTCCTGTAAGACTATTTTTTATATCGTCAAATATTTGTTTTTCATAACTATAAGAGCCATCTGTTAGTAATTCTTTAATATCCCTGACTAAACTAGGACTTATTGAATTATTTGCGCCTTTAGCCCAACTAAAATCTTTATCTTTCCAATCAAAACCTTTGCGCAAAATAGCACCTATATCACTCTGCAATATATCCGCTAACGTGTTGCAAGCAATAATAAACATGAGATAATTTTTCATTATCTCATCATCACCTCCACTTTTCTCATTCATTCCCCATTCATTAAACATTTGAGTTTTTTTAAATAGTCTTTTGTTTTAATCAACTTTTCTTCATACTCCCCTACTTCGTACTCTCTCGCTATATGTATTCTAGAGATAATTTTTTGTTTTTTTTCAGCTAGATCCTGTAATTTCGAACCAAGATTATAATATTCATCCTTCAGAGTTTTCAGTTTTTTGTATAACTTATTCTGTTTCTGCAAACGCTTATAGTATTCTGCTTTAGAAATATTTTTTTCCAAATATCTAAATGAGACATACTTTCTTCAATAAATTGTATGCTCTCTTTAATATTCTTTCTTTTGTTTTTTAAATGTTGGTATTGTTCATCAGAAGATAACTCAGCATAAGCGTGTTTTTCGCCATGTATTAAAGTGAGTAATAAAAAAACTATCGTTAGCAACTTTTGTAATGAAGAAAGCATGTTATCTTTACCTAAATTTTTTCTTTCTAAAAAATTTACAGGAGCTTATTAGCTTATTATATGAAAGTACTATTTATTGCAGTTAAACCGTCTAATCTATTTTCTTCATTAATATCAATACGTATATAAAAAAATCAAATAAATATATAAATGCTTCTTTATTATAAACTTAAATTTTATTCTTATACAAAATCAATAACTGTTTGTTTTTATAGAATGTTTATAAAAATGAGTAACAGTTCTGAAACAATAAAGAAATTTTTTAAACAGAATGTTGTTCTGCCATTTCGACAAGCTGTGTCATAATATTCGCTGCTCCAACAAGCCTTTCATCCGCTGTGGACCAATCACGAATAAGAGCAATACTTTGATCTGGTCGAATTTTTGCCATTGAACCTTGTTTCCCCACCCACTGAACAAGAGCAATGCTATTTGCGAAATAGTTATTACGAAACTGTATAACAATCCCCTTTGGTCCTGTATCTAATTTCTCTACATGCGCTTTTCGACACAATATTTTGATATAAAAGACTTTAAGAAGGTGTTGAACCTCAAGGGGTAAAGGACCAAAGCGATCAATTAACTCCGCTGCAAATTCATCAATTTGTTCTAAATCATCAAGTTCTGTTAAACGATGATAAAGTCCCATACGTAATGATAAGTCAGGCACGAAACTTTCTGGTATCATCACTGTTGTACCAAGTGAAATTTGAGGGGACCATTGCTTATCTTCATTTAGCTCTCCATCTTTTAATTCAGCAACAGCTTCTTCAAGCATTTTTTGATAGAGTTCAAATCCAACTTCTTTGATATGCCCCGATTGCTCTTCACCTAAAAAATTGCCTGAACCGCGGATATCCATGTCATGGCTTGCCAATTGAAAACCGGCCCCTAAGGTGTCAAGAGATTGTAAAACCTTAAGACGGCGATCGGCAGCAGCTGTTAAAACTTTACCAGCAGGAAATGTAAAGAGAGCATACGCACGTTGTTTTGAACGTCCTACCCTACCACGTAACTGATAAAGAGCAGAAAGGCCAAACATCTCAGCACGATGCACAATTAGGGTATTGGCTGTTGGAATATCAAGCCCCGATTCAATAATGGTTGTTGAGAGCAGCACATCATATTGCCCATCATAAAATGCATTCATGATATCATCAAGTTGTCCAGCCGGCATTTGTCCATGAGCCACAACGAATTTCAGTTCTGGCACATGTGTTTTGAGATATTCTTCTACAAAAGCCAGATCAGAAATACGAGGACAAACATAGAAACTTTGTCCACCACGATAATATTCTCGAAGCAGAGTCTCTCGTATAACAAGTGCATCAAAGGGTGAAATAAAAGTACGAACCGCCATTCTATCAATGGGGGGTGTTGTTATCAATGAAAGTTCACGTACACCCGATAAGGCTAACCCTAAAGTGCGTGGTATGGGAGTTGCTGAAAGTGTGAGAACATGAATATCACTTTTAAGCTCTTTTAAACGCTCTTTGTGTTTGACACCAAAATGCTGTTCCTCATCAATGATAAGAAGGCCTAACCGTAAAAAATTAACTGCACCACTTAATAATGCATGGGTTCCAATGACAATATCGATTGTACCATCTGAAACACCTTTTTTTACTCGTGCAAGTTCTTTCGCTTTTACAAGCCTCGAAGCATGTCCAATTTTAACTGGTAATCCTTGAAAACGCGCAATAAATGTTTTGTAATGTTGACGTGAAAGCAAAGTTGTTGGTACAACAACCGCAACCTGATATCCATTTAATGCTGCAACAAAAGCACTTCGAATGGCTACTTCAGTTTTTCCAAAACCAACATCACCGCATATCAAGCGATCCATCGGCTTGCCTGAGGCTAGATCATCCAAAATAGCATCAATTGCATTCATTTGATCTTCCGTTTCTTCATAGGGAAAGCAAGCAACAAACTCATCAAATGGTCCAACTGGTGGAAGTAAAGCAGGCGCAGCACGAGTCATACGCTCTGCAGCTATACGGATTAATTGCCCTGCCATTTCCAATAAATGTTTTTTAAGCCGAGCTTTACGTGCTTGCCAAGCAACACCTCCTAATTTATCTAAAGTTACCTCTGTTCCTTCTGAGCCATAACGTGAGAGAAGCTCAATATTTTCAACAGGTAAAAAGAGGAGATCACCTCCAGCATATTTAATTTCAAGGCAATCTCGTAAAATTCCAGTGGTTGTGATGGTTTTAAGACCAACAAATTGGCCAATACCGTGGTCGATATGCACAACAATATCACCAGAATTTAAAGCAGAAACTTCAGAAATAAAATTTGTATTATTCTTACGCCGCTTTGGCGATCTTATAAAACGATCGCCAAGGATATCTTGCTCTGCTATAATAGCCAAATCTTCAGCCACAAAACCATGTTCTATCATGATAACAGCTGCTAATATGCGATCTCGAGGTGTTGCTTTGACAGTTTGCAAAGATTTTGCAACATCTATTTTTTTCAATCCATGCTCGTCGAGAACTTGTACTAAACGATTCAGAGATCCTTCACTCCAACACGCTAAAAGTACTTTTTTGCCCGCAGCGCGTAAAGATGCGATGTGATCAATAACACTTGAAAAAACGTTTTTTTCCTGCGCATTACGCTCTTTTACAAAATCATATCCCTGTTTAACATGTGCGTGAATAACAGTTTGTTCCAAACTTTGTGGAATATTAAAAGGCGAAAAATCAATACGCTGTGAAGATTGTTGCACACATTCTAAAACACGCTCTGGCGTTAAATAGAGAAGACTAGGGTCTATTGGATGATAAGAAGTAGAATTTTCTTTATCATTTTCGCGCTCTTTGCGCGCATTATAATAGTCTTCAATAAGATGATAGCGCTCAATGAAGACTTCTTCTATGAGATGCTCAAAAACTATCGGTAAGTTGCCACAATGGTCAAAAAAGCTATCAAGGTTTTCATAAAAAAATGGAAGCCAATGTTCCATACCAACAAAACGCCGACCTTGAGAAATTGCTTCATAAAGCATGTTATTTTTTTGTGATACACCAAATGTACGGGTATAATTGCTTTTAAAACGGCTGATGCGTTCTGGTGTAAGAACAACCTCACTCATTGCCTGTAATAAAAGTTCAGTTTTTTGGCCTGTTGTCCTTTGACTTTCTGGATCAAATACGCGGATACTTTCTAGGGTATCTCCAAAAAAATCAAGACGTAAAGGTTCAACATCCATCGGAGAAAAGATATCAAGTATTCCTCCTCTTACAGCAAACTCACCAACATCACGGACAACCGTAACACGTTCAAAACCATTGGTTTCTAGAAATTGAATAAGATTTCCCATGTTATTGCGCTGGCCAACACGTGCGTGAATAAGCTGAGCTTCTATCATTTCACGAGGAGGCAACTTTTGCATAATTGCATTTGCTGTAGTTAATATAATTGCAGGATGTGGATCTTTCCGTAAATTTGCTATGTGTGCCAATGTTGATAGTCGACGTGCCATAACAGCAATTCCTGGTGATACGCGATCATAAGGCAAACAATCCCATGCAGGAAATTGAAGTACGGGTAAATTGGGTTCAATAAAATTTAAAACTTGTTGTAAATGCGCAATTTTTGTTCCGTCACGGACAACATAGATGAGCGGTTTACCTTGTGCAATTTCTGAACTTAATTTAGCAAGCGCAAAGGCTTCAAATCCATCAGTAACGCCATCTAAAATCATACGAACAGAATTATTTTTGGGAATAACAATTTTTTTAAATATAGGCATCGGGATTAATAACTTAAGCAAGTACGATAATTGGCAATATCACGGAAAAGTGGACTATCAACTTCAGAGGGGGGCAAAATTTCTCCAGTAATCCATGTGAGTAAATCACGATCATCAAAAGACATAATATACTCAAGCTCAGAGAGCGTTCTATCATTCATCTCAGTGATATGAGCATCGACATAATGTCCAAAAATGAGATCCATTTCACGAATACCGCGATGCCATGCACGAAAAATCAATCGACGACGACGAGCATCTAATTGATTTTTGTCAACGACAAAAACTGTCATAAACAATCTCCTTGAATAAAATAATATAAACTATTCAATTAGTCGTAAAAATTTGTACCTTGCTTTAAGGAAGTTCTATAATCTTTTGTTCTTTAAGTGTAATTCGACGATGCATTTGCTTAGCCAAAGCGTAATTATGTGTTGCAATAAGAGCAGAAAGACCAGACTGACGAACAAGGATAGATAAAGCTTGAAAGACATAAGCTGAAGTTACTGGATCAAGATTTCCTGTAGGTTCATCAGCCAAAAGAACCGAAGGGCCATTTGCTACTGCACGTGCAATAGCAACACGTTGTTGTTCTCCTCCCGATAACTCTGAGGGACGATGGTTCGCACGATGAGAAATACGCAGATACGTTAATAATTTGCGCGCACGATCTTCTGCTATGGATTTTTTTAATCCTGCTATCATTTGCGGTATCATGACATTTTCTAACGCCGTAAACTCTGGAAGTAAATGATGAAATTGATAAACAAAACCAATATCATTTCGTCTTATAGCTGTTCGCTCACTATCAGAGCGCTTTGCACAAGAAACACCCCGTAACATCACATCACCAGCTGTTGGTTTTTCTAATAATCCAGCAATATGAAGAAGTGTTGATTTTCCAGCACCAGATGGTGCAACAAGTGCGACAAGCTCTCCACGATTAAGAATAAAATTGGCTTTATCTAAAACAATGAGAGGCTTATGACTCTCGAAAAAGTGTCTTTCAATCTCTACAAGCTCTAAAATAGCTGTCATTATTCATACCTCAAAGCTTGTACGGGATCTAGCTTAGCAGCACGCCATGCCGGAATGAGAGCAGCAAGAAACGACAAGAATAAAGCCATCATAGCAACCAAGACGGTCTGTTTCCACTCAATTTGTGCAGGCAATTTTGTTAAAAAATAAAGTTGAGGATTAAAAACGTCGACATTAAATAACCAAGATATAAAATCTTGGATATGATTAATATTCGTGGTCGCGATAACACCTAAAACTAACCCCAATATAGTTCCAATAAAACCAATCATCATTCCTGTAATGATAAATATACGCAAAATTGCACTCTGTTGAGCCCCCATCGTGCGTAAAATTGCAATATCATGACTTTTATCTTTTACAAGCATAATCAGCCCTGAAATAATATTTAAAGCAGCAACAAGAACGATCAGAGAAAGAATGAAAAACATAACATTTCGTTCAATCTGTAAGGCTGAAAAAAAAGCCTGATTGCGTGTACGCCAATCAATTAAATAGACCTGTTGATCAACTGCTTTTTCTACAACAGGTTTTATTTGATCAACAGCATCAGGATCATTTAGAAATAATTCTAAAGACTGAACCTTATCTCCCAAATTAAAAAACATTTGTGCTTCATGGAGAGGCATAAAGATAAATATTGAATCATATTCAGACATACCAACTTCAAAAATAGCAACGACTTTATAAGCTTTCACACGTGGGGTAACGCCAAAAGGAGTCTCATCACCATCTGGAGTAATAATACGAATATCTCTTCCAACTGTCAGTCCTAATTTTTCTGCTAAGCCACTTCCAATTGCAACACCTTCTTCTTGATCAAACCGAGAAATCGATCCTAATTTAATGTTTTGAGAGACTGTTTTAAGCTTTTCTAGATCTTGTTTGCGCATACCACGAACTAACGCGCCAGAGCCACCTTGAACTTCACCTTGAACAAGCGCTTGACCTTCAATAACAGGTAAAGCAAACTTCACACCATTTGTAGTTTCTAAAGAAGAAATAAGAGTCTTATAATCAGAAAAACCAGAATCAACTGTTTGAATAATAAGATGCCCATTCATACCAAGAATACGATTGAGAAGTTCTGTACGAAAGCCATTCATCACCGCCATAACAACAACCAGAGCAAATACGCCCAACATAATCCCAATAAGAGAAATAATTGAAATAACAGATGCAACGACATGTTTTTTATTGGGAATCATATAACGAAAAGCGATCATCCACTCATAAGATAAAAAGCATTTGTTTTTCAGCCTCTTCATAATATTTCCTATTAAATTATAGAAAGTTGGCTGAGCACATCTTCAACCTTTAGAGATTTTTTTATTCCTGTTTTTCGATCTTTAATTTCAACTTCATTTTGTGCAATGCTGTTAGGACCAACAATGATTTGCGTTGGCAAACCAATCAAATCCATTGTTGCAAATTTTGATCCAGGGCGTTCATTTCTATCATCTAATAACGGATCAAAACCAACCTTCTTTAATCCCTGATAGAGAAACTCACATGCCTGTGTGCATTTTTCATCATCGGGCTTCATATTGATAATCCCAAAATCAAACGGTGCCATCGACTTTGGCCAAATAATACCATTTTCATCATGAGAAGCCTCAATAGCGGCCGCAACAAGACGCGAAGGCCCAATACCATAAGATCCCATAGAGACCACATGCTCTTTTCCATCTTGTCCCATAACTTTTGCTCCCATTGGAGCGGAATATTTAGTACCAAAGTGGAAAATATGCCCTACTTCAATACCACGCGCTGAAAGACGATTATGATCAGAAACTTTAGCCCACTCCTCTTCGTTATGCATTTCTTCCGTTGCTGCATAAAAAGATGTCCATTGCTTAACAATATCATCTAAAACAGCTTTATCACTAAAATCGATTGAACTATCTGGAACGGTAAGTTCAAGAAATTGTTTATCACAGAAGATAGCACTCTCTCCTGTTTCAGCCAAAATGATAAATTCATGACTGAGTTCCCCCCCTATTGGACCTGTATCTGCACGCATAGGAATTGCTTTTAAGCCAATGCGAGAAAAAGTGCGTAAATAAGCAACAAACATACGATTATAAGATGTTTCAGAGCCTTCATAATCAAGATCAAAAGAATAAGCATCTTTCATTAAAAATTCTCGTGCTCGCATCACACCAAAACGTGGACGAATTTCATCACGAAATTTCCATTGAATATGATATAAATTAAGCGGAAGATCTTTATAAGAACGAACATAAGAGCGAAAAATATCTGTTACCATCTCTTCATTGGTTGGACCATAAAGTAAATCACGCTTTTGACGATCTTTAATGCGGAGCATTTCCAAACCATAATCATCATAACGACCGCTTTCACGCCAAAGATCAGCAGACTGAATTGTAGGCATCAATATTTCTATTGCACCCGCACGTTCTTGCTCTTCACGAATAATTTTACAAACTTTATCAAGCACTTTTTTTCCCAAAGGAAGCCAAGAATAAATCCCTGATGTTTGTTGTCGAATCATTCCAGCGCGCAACATGAAGCGATGAGAAACAATTTCTGCTTCTTTAGGATTCTCTTTTAAAAGTGGAAGGAAATATTGAGAAAGACGCATTGAAATAATTAACTCCTAATCAGACCTATCATATCGGAACAATTTATCACACCCTCTATTCATCTATAGCCGCATTCTGAATACTTGCAAATATAACGATCTTATCATTTAAAAATTTATTGTGCTTTATTCTCTATTTTTCTTATTTAGCAATAAAATAAAAATGCTCTTCTCTTTTTAAATAACGTAATAGGAAAGTTTTTTTATTTTGACCGATGTAAAAAAACTGTACAGATAGGTTTTTTTTGCCAAATTTCATGAACAGCCGCTCTTACTGCACGTCGTGTTGCCTCTCGAATAAGTTCATTATTTTTCTGTTTCATGCGTGGGATATTATAAACTGTATTTTCTACGATATCTAAAAGAATATCTTTTAAACTTTCCCCCTTTCCATTACTTTCAGGTAACCCGAATGTTGTTAGACCTATATCCCCTAATAATTCATGCTTACTATTTATATGGAGAGAAATAGTAACATGACCAGCATAACTTAGTTTGCGGCGTTCACGAATCCCTAATTCATCTTCATCTCCAATTAGGCAACCATCCTTATAGATGCGGCCAACAGGAACTTGATCAATAACTTCTACAGGCTCTGGTGCAAGACGTAACATATGGCCATTTCTGATATCCATAACAGTTTTAATACCCGCTTGACGTGCTAAAGTTGCCTGAGCCTTAAGATGCATTGCTTCCCCATGTACAGGGACAAGTATTTGTGGCTTTATCCAATCATACATCTGTAAAAGTTCTGAACGACGGGGATGACCTGAAACATGAACAAGTGCATCTTCATTCGTAATAATTTTAATACCCAAATCAATGAAACGATTTTGTACCTCAATAATCGCTTTTTCGTTTCCTGGAATACTTCGTGATGAATAAATAACGGTATCACCAGCGGAAAGTGCAATACTTTTCATTCCATCACGTGACAGTTTAGCTAAAGCAGCACATGGCTCACCTTGGCTCCCTGTGACAATTAAAACAAGATCTTTTCGCGAGATGTAGCCATAATCATCTTCCGTTACAAATGGTGCTAAACCATTCATATAACCAAGCTCTTGTGCAACCATAATACTTCGCTTAAGGGAACGCCCAATGACAAGCACCTTACGTCCAGCAGCTTCAGCTGCAAGAGCAATAGAACGTATCCGACCAATATTAGAAGAAAAAGTCGCTATCGCAACACGCCCTTCAGCTTTAGAAATAATCTCTGAAAGACTGGCTTGAACTTGCTGTTCTGAAGGAGATATACCATCCCGACATGCATTTGTGGAATCACAAAGTAATGCTAAAACACCTTTTTTGCCTAAAGCACGAAATCTTTTTTCATCGGTTACAGCCCCGAGTGAAGGGGTATAATCAATTTTCCAATCACCAGTATGAATCACAGTCCCCAAAGAGGTTGTAATTGCTAAAGATACAGATTCTGGTATTGAATGGTTAACGGCTATAGCCTCTACAGCAAAGGAACCTACCTGAAAACAATCACCAGCTTGAAAAATATTGAGTAAAATTTTTTGAGATTCAAAATCTAATTGTTTTTTAGTTTCCAATAATCCTGCCGTAAAAGGCGTACAGTAAATCGGCACTTGTAACTTTGGACATAAATCAAGAACGGCCCCATAATGATCTTCATGTGCATGTGTTAAAACAAGACCCCGTATATTATGTTTTTCACTTTCTAGAAAACGAATATCAGGCAAAACAAGATCGACACCTGGTAATTCAGAACCAGCAAAACTAATCCCCATATCAACCAGCAGCCATTCACGAAGATTTTGGGGACCAAATCCGTAAGCAGCTAAATTCATCCCTATTTCACCTACACCTCCCAGAGGTAAAAAAACAAATTCACATCTATTGGCTGCAACCATAAACATCTCCCAAATCATTAAGGTATCTGATGATAAAATAATTTTTTAATAACGACCTGCATTAATAGAAGCAGCCGAACCAAAATGAACATCTCCAGCTGTTATAATGGCTGTCTGACCATTTTTTTGCTTTATGATGCAGTTAAAATCACTATCAAGACCATCAAAAACACCCTCAATGACTTTTTCATCATTCACCACTTTGACATGTTTCCCAAGATGAGCGGAATATAAAAGCCATTTTTTTCGGATTATTTCACATCCTTTTGGTTGTTTCCAAAGAAGGTAATTTTTAGAAAAACACTCCGTCAAAACCGTAAATAATTGTTCTGCATCAATACGCAAACCGATATTCTTTAAGCTTGAAGTGGAATAGGGTGCATCTTCATAATTATATTTCACATTTATTCCAATACCAATAACCAAGGCATATTGTTGTGATGACAATTTAAAAATCTCAAGCAAAACTCCAGAGCTTTTTTCTCCTCTGAGCAAAATATCGTTTGGCCATTTTAAGCTCACAATATTGTTTGTCTGCTTTTCCTCTTTTATCAATTGTTTTATTGCCTCTGCCACACTTACTCCAGCAACAAAACCAAGTTGAGCTGCAGTTTGATGAACAATATCATCAATTAATAAAAGACTAGAATAAAGGTTCCCTTTTGGACTAGACCAAGTCCTCCCTCTTCTTGCTCTTCCCTGTGATTGTTCTTGTGCAACAATCCAAAGATTACCTTGATGACCAGTTAGCGCTTTTCGTTGCGCAATGAGATTTGTTGAATCAACACTATCGTACGCTTCAATAGTGTATCCCTGTTTTTGTGCAAAATCTGATAAAGTATAAACCATATTCATTAAAACAATACTGTTGCTGCTTTTTCTGCTAGCTCAGCGAACCAAACTCCAAAAAGCGCGTAAAATAAAATAAAGAATACAGAAAGACCAAGACAAAATTGAAGCTCTTTCGATAAAGCAACAAAATGCGCTTTTGCATCATCAAACCACATAATTTTAATGACTCGCAAATAGTAAAAAGCCCCAACAACAGACGCTATCATCCCAACGACAGCAAGTGGCGTAAGTCCAGCGTGGACAGCAGCAGAAAATGTATACCACTTTCCAAAAAAACCAGCCATAGGAGGTATGCTTGCTAAAGAAAAAAGCTGTATTGTCATCACAACAGCCATAAACGGATTCGTCTTTGCTAACCCTGAAAGATCATAAATATTTTCAACATTTCCATTCTGAGAGCGCATTCCAAGAATAAAGGCAAATGAACCAATCGTCATTCCAAGATAAATAGTCATATAAAGGATAACGCTTTTTATCCCAAGCATATCTCCAGCAGATAAACCAACAAGTGCATAACCCATATGACTGATCGACGAATAAGCCATTAAGCGCTTAATATTATTCTGACCGATTGCAGCAAAAGCACCCAGTATCATTGATGCAATCGCCATGAACACCAAAATTTGTTGCCATGCAGGCATCACGTTATCAACACGCCCTAGGGGAATAAAGGTCACCACAATAATACGGATGATTAAAGCCATTGCAGCAACTTTAGGGGCACCAGCAAAAAATGCTGTAATCGGTGTGGGCGCTCCTTCATAAACATCAGGTGTCCACATATGAAACGGAACAGCAGAAATTTTGAAAGCCAAACCAGCTAAAATAAAGACAATTCCAAAAATAACCCCCAATTGTACATTTTTATCTTTTAAAGCAAGAGCAATTTCGTGAAAACCAATTTGACCGGTAAAACCATAAAGCAAAGAAATACCATAAAGAAGCAACCCTGAAGATAATGCTCCTAAAACAAAGTATTTTATACCGGCTTCAGAAGATTTTACATTATTACGATTAATCGCTGCTAAAACATATAAAGCTAAAGATTGCAGCTCTAACCCCATATAAAGCGACAGCATATTACCCGCTGAAATCATAAACATCATTCCAAGGGTTGCTAAAAGAACAAGTACTGGAAACTCAAATATATTAAACTTTTGTGCATTGGCAAAACCAACAGACATGATAAGAGAAAAGAGTGCACCAATAAGCATTAAAATTTTCATATAACGACTAAAGGAATCGATAACGAGCGCATTGGTTTGAAATGAACCATTTTTCGGAAAAATTATAAGAATAATAATAGTTGCCACAAGAAGTGCTATGGCTAAACCTGTCACTGTTAAAGAAGCACGTGTATTGGAATAAACACCAATCATAAGCAGCACGACAGCTCCTAATGCAATTAAAAGCTCTGGAAGAATTAAGACTAATTGCGCTATTATTTCAGTTTGCATGTGCATTCTTCCCTTATCTAGTGCAGTTTATTGATGAGGGTTTCTACAGAAAACGCCGTTGCCTTAAGAATAGGCGTTGGATAGATACCAAAGAATATTGTAAGAATAACCATTGGATAAAGGAGGAATTTTTCTCTTAAAGAAAGATCTATTAATACTTTTAAATTCTCTTTATCCAAGGAACCAAAAACCACACGCCGATAAAGATAAAGGGCATAGGCTGCCGATAAGATAACACCTGTTGTTGCTAAAACAACAACCAATTTATTTACTTGAAAAACACCTATTAAGGTTAAAAATTCACCCAAAAATCCTGAGCTTCCAGGCAAACCAACATTTGCCATGGTGAAAATTAAGAAAACAACAGCATATTTAGGCATATTATTCACTAAACCACCAAACGCTGAAATTTCACGTGTATGCAAGCGATCATAGATAACCCCAACACAAAGAAACAATGCTGCTGAAACAATTCCATGGGATAGCATCTGATAAATAGCCCCTTGTATCCCCTGTTCATTCGCAGCAAAAATACCCATCGTTACATATCCCATATGCGCTATTGAGGAATATGCAATAAGTTTTTTGATGTCACTTTGAACAAGTGCAACCAGTGATGTATAAATAATAGCGATAAGCGATAATGTGAAAACAAAAGGCGCAAAATCTGCTGAAGCGATAGGAAACATAGGCAAAGAAAAACGAAGAAAACCATACCCACCTAATTTAAGTAAGACACCAGCTAAAATAACAGAACCCGCTGTCGGTGCTTCTACGTGAGCATCAGGGAGCCATGTATGAACTGGCCACATTGGCATTTTAACTGCGAAAGAAGCAAAAAATGCAAGCCATAACCATATTTGCATATGAGCAGGAAACTGATAATTGAGTAAAGTTGGTATATCAAGTGTCCCAGCCTCCCAATACATAACCATAAGAGCAACCAGCATAAGCACTGAACCAAGTAGAGTATATAAGAAAAACTTTATACTTGCATAAACACGACGTGCTCCTCCCCATACACCTATAATGATAAACATTGGAATGAGGCTGCCTTCAAAAAAAACATAGAATAGCATTGCATCAAGAGCACAAAAAACACCAATAATCGCAACTTCTAGAAGAAGAAACGCAATCATATATGCTTTTAATCTCTCTTTAACATTCTCCCAACTTGCTAAAATACAGAAAGGCAAAAGAAAAGCCGAGAGAACAACAAAAAGAATAGAAATACCATCGACCCCCATATGATAGCTAATACCACCCCCTAACCAACTGGATTTTTCAACCATTTGAAAATTTTGGTTGCTAGAATCAAATCCTATCCAAATAATTAAAGAAATAATAAAAACAAATAGAGTCGTAAAAAATGCGACATTACGTATATTATGGCGTGCTACTTCACTATCATCTTTGATAAACAAAATCAGAAGAACACCAACAAGCGGCAAAAATGTAACCGTAGAAAGAATAGGCCAATCGGTCATTAGTTTACGCCCCCGATCATCATCCATGTAATGAGCAATGCAACGCCGATAAGCATTGCAAATGCATAGTGGTAAAGATAGCCTGTTTGCATTCGAACAACTCTATTTGTAATATCAACAACACGCGCTGCAATACCATTGGGACCTAGACCATCAATAATCTTACCGTCTCCCACTTTCCAAAGAAAAGAACCAATTCTAAAGGTAGGACGAACAAATAAAAAGTTATATAATTGATCGAAATACCACTTTTGGTAAAGAAAGTGATACACTCCTGGCATAATACGCGCCATTTTCTTGGGAAGAGAGGGAGCCACAATATAAAATAAATAAGCCAACATAAACCCAAGAATCATTGCTATAAAAGGCGACCATTTTACCCAATTAAAAACATGGTGAGCATCATGAAGAATATGATTATGGCTGCTTGTAAACAATGCTCCCTTCCAAAAAGCATTATACAAGTCACCAAAAAAGTAAGGTTGGAAAACGACACCAGAAAATATTGCTCCAATAGATAAAAGAAAGAGTGGAATCAACATAACTGGAGGCGATTCATGAACATGATGCATCACATCAACTGTTGCCCGTGGTTTACCATGGAATGTCATAAAGATAAGTCGCCATGAATAGAAACTTGTTAAAAAGGCAGCAAAAACAAGAAGATAAAAAGCATATCCTGAAGCAATATTATGAGATGCAAAAGCAGACTCTATAATCGCATCTTTTGAGAAAAAACCTGCAGTCCCGAAAAGTGTTCCTGGAATTCCAACTCCGGTCAAGGCAATGGTCCCGACCATCATCATCCAATAGGTGATCTTTATATGTTTGCGTAACCCACCCATTTTTCGCATATCTTGTTCATCAGACACAGCATGAATCACAGAACCTGCACCAAGAAACAATAAGGCTTTAAAAAAAGCATGCGTAAAAAGATGAAAGACAGCAGCGCCATAAGCTCCAACACCTAATGCCACAAACATATAACCAAGTTGAGAGCATGTAGAATAAGCAATAACACGCTTAATATCATTCTGCACCAACCCCACAGTTGCTGCAAAAAACGCTGTTGTTGCACCAACAATAATAATCACGGTCAAAGCAGTTGAAGAAAGTTCAAAAATTGGCGACATACGCGCAATCATAAAAACACCAGCCGTTACCATTGTAGCGGCATGAATAAGCGCTGATACAGGGGTTGGCCCTTCCATTGCATCAGGCAGCCAAGTATGTAAAAGAAATTGTGCGGATTTTCCCATCGCACCAATAAATAATAAAAGACATGTAATGGTAATTGCCGTCTGCCCATCAAATTGCCAATCTAAAAATGTCATATTTTGTATAAAGCTCTTGTCGGCAGCTTTTGCAAAAATAGAGGCAAAATCAACCGATTGGAACAAAACAAAAATACTAAAGATTCCTAAGAGAAAACCAAAGTCTCCAACACGGTTAACTACAAAAGCTTTCATTGCGGCCTTATTAGCAGAATCGCGCTGAAACCAAAAACCAATGAGTAAATAAGAAGCAAGTCCGACACCTTCCCATCCAAAAAACATCTGAATCAAATTATTGGATGTGACCAACATAAGCATCATAAATGTAAACAAAGAAAGATAAGAAAAAAAACGAGACCTTGAAGGGTCATGGTGCATATAACCAATTGAATAAATATGCACTAATGCCGAAACACTATTCACAACAATAAGCATGACAGCTGTTAATGCATCAACATGTAAAGCCCAATTAAAGCTTAAGTCACCAACAGTCATCCAATGTAATACCAATACATCAATCGCTGGAATATGACCAAGTGCAGTACTGAAAAATACTATCCACGATAATATGGCAACAACAACCATAAAGCTACATGTTATCAATTCACTCGCACGATCTCCTATCGTTTTTCCACCTAGTGCAGCAATTAAAAAACCCAAAAGCGGAAGAAAGACAATCGTATAATACATCACTGGTTAGCCTTTCATTACATTAACATCTTCAACCGCAATGGAACCACGATTACGGAAAAAAACGACCAGAATTGCTAAACCAATGGCAGCTTCAGCAGCTGCTACGGTTAAGACAAATAAAGCGAATACCTGACCAACGAGATCATGAAGAAATGCTGAAAATGCAACAAAATTGAGATTAACTGAAAGCAATATAAGCTCAATGGACATCAAGATAATAATCACATTTTTTCTGTTGAGAAAAATTCCAGCAATACCAATTGTAAACATTAAAGCAGAAACAGTGAGATAATGTGTAATATCAATATACATCTGCATAGCCCCCCTTACATACCTTTGCCTGATTCAACTTGTTTGATTTCAATGGCACTTTCTACCGTTCTAGAAACTTGCTCCGCAATAGATTGCCGCTTTACTCCTAATTTATGACGAAGTGTTAAAACAATAGCTCCAATCATTGCAACCAATAAAATCATTCCAGCAATTTGAAAATAGAAAACATAATCCGTATAGAGAATATCACCTAATGCTTGTGTATTTGTTCGCTGCGCTAAATCTGGCATTGGTTGCGTAACATGCGTTCTCAAGACTGGAGAAAAATAGCTACTCATAAAAACAACAATCAATTCTACAGCGATAATAACACCAATAAGAGCTCCAATAGGAGCATACCGAAGAGTTCCACTCTTTAACTCAGCAAAATCAACGTCAAGCATCATAACGACAAATAAAAATAAAACAGCGACAGCTCCAACATACACAACAAGCAGAATAAGCCCTAAAAACTCTGCTCCTGCAAGTAAAAACAAAGCTGCTGCATTAAAAAATGCGAGGATTAAAAACAAAACAGAATGCACTGGATTGCGTGCTGTAATAACAATAACTGCACTTGTTAGCATAATAAAAGCAAACAAATAGAAAAATGCCGCCGCTAGATCTGTTAGCATAGGCTTCTCCTTAATTATTCAAACAATTGGTATAAACTTCATACCAGATTACAATTTATCGGAAAAATATCCGACACCTCATTTAACGATACACTTAACGATAAGGCGCATCCATCAATATATTTCGAGCAATTTCTCGCTCCCATCGATCTCCATTCAATAAAAGTTTTTCTTTATCATAATAAAGTTCTTCACGTGTTTCCGTCGCAAACTCAAAATTTGGACCTTCGACAATAGCCTCAACCGGACAGGCTTCTTGACAAAAACCACAGTAAATACATTTAACCATGTCTATATCATAACGGATAGTTCTACGTGTACCATCATTGCGCCGTGGCCCAGCTTCAATTGTAATCGCTTGAGCAGGACAAATCGCTTCACATAATTTACAAGCAATACACCGTTCTTCACCATTTGGATAGCGACGCAATGCATGCTCACCGCGAAAACGCTGAGATACAAAACCTTTTTCATAAGGATAATTAATCGTGGGTTTTGGTGAAAAAAATTGACGCATAGCTAAGAAAAAAGCACTCACAAATTCCAATAGAAGAAGTGACTTTGCCGCCTGAATAAAACCTGACATCGTAACATCTCCTCTTAAACGAAATCCGTAAACTTTAAAAAAGCAGCAGTTATCACAACCATTGCTAGTGAGAGAGGAAGAAAAACCTTCCAACCAAGCCGCATAAGCTGATCATAGCGATAACGTGGAACAAATGCTTTGACCATAGCAAACCAAAAAAATACAAAACAGACTTTTAAAACAAACCAAATGATACCAGGAACCCAATTAAGCCACCAAACATCTAAAGGAGGCAGCCAACCGCCTAAAAATAGAATAGTTGTTAATGCGCACATTAAAACAATCGCAACATATTCACCAAGAAAAAAGAGCATGTAAGGCGTTGAAGAATATTCAACCATATGACCAGCAACAAGTTCAGATTCTGCTTCCACCAAATCGAATGGAGGACGGTTTGTCTCTGCGAGCGCAGAAATAAAAAATATAATAAACATTGGAAAAAGGACCAACCAATTCCAATCGAGAAAGCTGTTAAAAGGAAGACCAAGAGTTGTACCAATTCCAGAACTTTGTTTATGAACAATTGTTGTGAGATCCAACGAACCACTTATTAAAATGACAGTCACAAGCACAAAACCAATGGAAACTTCATAAGAAACCATTTGTGCCGCCGAACGAAGAGCTCCTAAGAAAGGATATTTTGAATTTGATGCCCATCCCCCCATAATAACACCATAAACTTCAAGAGATGAAATGGCTAAAATATAAAGCAAGCCAACATTAATCTTTGCAACCTCCCAACCCTCATTGACAGGAATAACAGCCCAAGTTGATAAAGCAAGTGTCGCTGAAACAAAAGGAGCTAAAAGAAAAACACCCTTATTTGCACCTGCAGGGATAATAGGCTCCTTAACAACAAATTTAATTAAATCTGCAAAAGACTGTAACAAACCCCATGGTCCAACAACGTTTGGTCCACGACGCAATTGTACCGCTGCCCAAATTTTTCTATCTGCATAAAGAAGATAAGCAACTAAGACCAAAAGAACGACCAAAAGAAGAAGTGTTTTTCCGATTATAATGAGTAATGGCAACAGCCAAGTCATAAAGAAATCATACATCATTATTCCTTTTCCTTTGCCCTTACTTTACTGTTTGTGTAGCATGGTTTTTTGCAAGAGATGAACATTCAGCCATAACAGCAGAAGCACGTGCTATCGGATTTGTTAAATAAAAATCTTTAACCATAGAAGTAAATGCTTGACTCTCGAGAGAAACCATTTTTGAACCAAGCGCCTTAAGACCACTTATATCAGAAGGCACTATATCATCAACAGCACAAAGGTGTGGATAATCGTTAAACAAGCATTGCCTTAATTGAGAGAGAGAATCAAAAGGGAGCTTTTGTCCTAAAATATCCGATAAAGCACGCAAAATAGCCCAATCTTCTTTTGCTTCACCTGGAGCAAAACCAGCCCGATTTGTCATTTGAACACGTCCTTCTGTATTCACATAAAGCCCTGATTTTTCAGTGTAAGCAGATGCAGGCAAAATAACGTCAGCAGCATGTGCACCATTATCACCATGGCTCCCAATATAAACTGTAAAAGCTTTTGTATTGGCTAATTCTAGTTCATCAGCACCAAGCAAAAATAGAACTTCACAGGTTTTAAGTATATTTGCAACCCCAAGCTTAGAAGTAAAGCCTATGTCCAACCCTCCAACAATCGATGCTGCATTATGAAGAACCCCAAACCCATTCCATGTCTCACTAAGAGCACCAATATTATCAGCTAATTTAGCAAGACTTTTTAAAACAGATAAACCTTCATTTCCTGAAACCGCTCCCTCTCCGATAAGAATAAGGGGCCTCTTCGCTTCTTTTAAGACATTAAAAAAAACATCCTCTCCACGAATAAGTGTCGTTAATGTATCACTCCCAGATCCAAGGTAAGAATAAGGATAACGTAAATCGACTTTCTCTCCAATTAATGCAATAGGAAAATTGCCCATCCGTTGGCGCTTTAAAATACGCGCATTTAAAACAGCTGCTTCATGACGTGGATTAGATCCCACAATAAGCAGTGCATCAGCCTGTTCAATACCTACAATTGTAGGATTAAAAATATAACTCGAGCGCCCAAACTCTGGCGATAAAGCCCCCCCTCTTTGACGACAATCAAAAAGCGTTGAGCCCAAAGAGCTCAATAATGCTTTAAGGGCATACATTTCTTCAACAGAAGCAAGATCCCCCGCAATGGCTCCAATTTTTTCTGGAAAAATTTTAGAGATTACCATTTTGATTTTTGCAAAAGCTTCTGTCCAACTGACAGGTTGAAGCTTTCCATCTTTGCGTACATATGGCTTATCAAGCCGCTGAGTCCGTAATCCATCCCAAATAAAACGCGTTTTATCAGAGATCCATTCCTCATTTACATCTTCATTTGTACGCGGCATAATCCGCATAACTTCACGGCCGCGGCTATCAATACGGATAGCACTACCAAGCGCATCCATCACATCAATCGATTCCGTTTTTACCAATTCCCATGGACGGGCATGAAACGCATAAGGTTTTGAAGTTAAAGCTCCCACTGGACAAAGATCAATAACATTTCCCTGTAATTCAGATGTCATAGCTTTTTCAAGATACGTCGTAATTTCAGCATCTTCACCACGACCGATCAAACCAAGCTCAGAAATACCTGCAACTTCCGTTGTAAAACGAACACACCGTGTACAATGAATACATCGTGTCATAACAGTTTTGACAAGAGGTCCAATATATTTATCTTCTACAGCACGTTTATTTTCTGTATAACGAGAACAATCTCGTCCATAAAGCATTGCTTGATCTTGAAGATCACACTCTCCCCCTTGATCACACACTGGACAATCCAAAGGATGATTAATGAGAAGAAATTCCATAACACCTTCACGTGCTTTTTTTACCATCTCCGTATTGGTAAAAATCTCAGGTACCTCACCGTTAGTCCCTAATCGTAAATCACGAACCCCCATAGCACAAGAAGCCTGAGGTTTTGGAGGACCACCTTTAACCTCAACTAAACACATACGACAATTTCCAGCAATTGACAAAGATTCATGAAAACAAAAACGTGGAATTTCTACCCCAGCCGCCTCAGCAGCCTGAAGCAACGTGTAGTAATCAGGAACTTCAATCTCTTTGCCATCAACTTTGATATTTATCATCACCCATCCAACCTGCAGATAACCCACTTAAAATTTGCATTCGGTTGCTCTTAAAACAAAATCCTTTATTAAACCGCTTCTAAAGCAATATTTTTGCTTTGGACTACATTTCGCGTGTATTCATCAATTCTACGCTCGATTTCCGGACGAAAATTACGTATCAACCCTTGTACAGGCCATGCGGCAGCATCACCAAGCGCACAAATAGTGTGTCCTTCAACCTGTTTAGACACTTCAAACAAAAGATCAATCTCGCGTTTTTGCGCTCTTCCCTCAACCATACGCCCTAAAAGACGCATCATCCATCCCGTCCCCTCACGACACGGTGTACACTGACCACAACTCTCGTGCTTGAAAAAAGCAGCTATACGCCAAATTGCCTTGATAATATCGGTTGATTTATCCATAACAATCATTCCCCCTGTGCCAAAAGAAGACCCGACATCTCGCATCCCATCAAAATCCATGATCGCATCGATAATATCCTCACCACGAACGACTGGACAAGAAGCCCCCCCTGGAATAACTGCTAAAAGATTATTCCATCCACCACGAACACCACTCGTATGTTTTTCAATTAATTCACGGAATGAAACACCAAGAGCGTCTTCAAATGTACAAGGTGCATTAACATGCCCTGAAACCATAAATAATTTCGTTCCAACATTATTTGCTCGTCCGATTGATGAAAACCACGAAGCCCCCCGCCGCAAAATCGTTGGAACAACGGCAATAGACTCTACATTATTTACTGTTGTTGGACAGCCATAAATCCCCATATTGGCAGGAAATGGCGGTTTAAGCCGAGGTTGTCCCTTTTTCCCCTCAAGACTTTCAAGAAGAGCCGTTTCTTCACCACAAATATAAGCACCAGCTCCATGATGAATAACAATATCACAAGCATGCCCATATTTCGTTTTTTTACCAAGTAAACCCGCATCATAGCATTCATCAACGGCAGCTTGAAGCGCTTCACGTTCACGAATATATTCACCACGAATATAAATAAAAGCAACATTGGCTCCCATAGCAAAAGTAGCGATTGCACATCCTTCAATCAAAGTATGGGGGTCATGACGTAAAATATCACGGTCTTTACAAGTTCCAGGTTCAGATTCATCGGCATTGACAACCAAATAATGAGGACGCCCATCACTCTGCTTTGGCATAAAGGACCACTTCATTCCAGTAGGAAAACCAGCACCACCACGACCGCGTAAACCCGATGCCTTCACTTCATCAATGATCCAATCACGACCTTTGTCAATCATTTCTTTCAGACCATTCCAATGCCCACGCAACATCGCAGCCTTTAATGATTTGTCTTTTAAACCATAAATATTGGTGAAGATACGATCTTTATCAGCTAGCATACCCCACCTTTTTTTCTATTACCCATAGCATTTTCCGCTTTTCCTCAAATGCAATTTTTAAATATCTTTTCAAGACTTCTTACTTTTCGTTAAATGTTGCCATCATGGGTAGAATAATAAAATATTTTCTCAAGAAAAATACTTAATTATGTTCCCCATTCTTTCCTTATCCTTTTTTGGTGAAGACTTGAGAGATCTTTTTTTCTTTCTCATCATCAATAAGAGAAGTTAAACCACTAATCGGTTCCGACGATTTACGACTATTTTGCGGACCAACCGCTATCTCAGAACCCTTCCCTGCTTCAAATGCATCAATAATTTCTTCAAGGCGTTCAGCTGTAAGATCTTCATAAGTATCTTTAAAAATCATAATCATCGGAGCATTCACACAAGCACCAAGACACTCTACCTCTTCCCATGATAAGGTTCCATCCTGATTGGTCGCAAAAGGTTCATGATGAATTTTTTTCTGACAAACTTTAATCAATTCATCAGAACCACGTAACATACAAGGCGTTGTACCACAAACTTGAATATGCGCTTTTGTTCCAACAGGCTTAAGCTGAAACTGAGTATAAAAAGTCGCAACTTCTAAGACACGGATATAAGCCATGGAAAGAATCTGAGCAATATGCTCAATTGCAGCACGTGTCACCCAACCATCTTGCTCTTGAGCACGCATTAATAATGGAATTACAGCAGACTGCTGACGCCCTGCAGGATATTTTTTTATGGTATTTTTTACCCATATCTGATTTTCTTTTGTAAAAGAAAACTCCGCAGGCTGATAAACATCATCTGCAAGACGGCGTACGGACATTAGCGATCAACCTCCCCAAAAACAATATCAATCGAACCCAAAATAGCTGTAGCATCTGCTAACATATGACCTCTGGTTAAAAAATCCATAGCTTGGAGATGAGCAAACCCAGGAGCACGCAACTTGACACGATAAGGCTTATTGGTTCCATCAGAAACAAGATAAACACCAAACTCACCCTTCGGAGCTTCCACAGCAACATATACTTCTCCAGGAGGTGTATGAAAACCTTCCGTATAGAGTTTAAAGTGATGAATCAGTGCTTCCATCGAGCTTTTCATTTCACTCCGCGTCGGTGGTACAATTTTGCGATCCAAGCTCGAAACCGGTCCATTTTTTTCAGTACTCAGTAAACGCTCCACACATTGGCGCATAATTTTCGCTGATTGACGCATTTCTTCCATACGAATAAGATAGCGATCATAACAATCGCTATTTTTACCTATAGGAATATCGAATTCCATTTCATCGTAACATTCATAAGGCTGACTTTTACGCAAATCCCATGGAACACCAGCTCCACGAATCATAACCCCAGAAAAACCGCGTGCCCAAGCTTCATCAATACTTACAACGCCAATATCCACATTACGCTGCTTAAAAATCCGATTTGGGGTCACAAGCGCATCAAGTTTTCCGAGAGAAACAAGAAATGGATCAATAAAATCACCAATATCCTCAACTAAAGATTCTGGTAAATCTTGATGCACGCCACCAGGGCGAAAATAATTTGCATGAAGACGAGCACCACAGGCACGCTCATAAAAAATCATCAATCTTTCACGTTGCTCAAATCCCCAAAGCGGTGGTGTTAAAGCACCAACATCCATTGCCTGTGTCGTTACATTAAGCAAATGATTAAGAATACGCCCAATTTCAGAAAACAAAACACGTATTAATTGCCCTCTTTTAGGAACTTTTATATCTAATAACTTTTCAATAGCAAGAACAAAAGCATGTTCCTGATTCATAGGAGCAACATAATCCAAACGATCTAGATAAGGACCAGCTTGGAGATAAGTCTTTGTTTCCATTAATTTTTCAGTACCGCGATGCAACAACCCAATATGTGGATCTACACGCTCAACAACTTCACCATCCAGCTCCAGAACCATGCGCAAAACCCCATGCGCGGCAGGGTGCTGCGGACCAAAATTGATATTAAAGTTTCGAACATTGACCTCAGCCACAATCAACCCCTTGCTTTTTAAAAAACTTCATATCAAATATCAAAAAATCTATCACGCTAAAAAATATTTAATTATTTAAGAAATACAGTACTCTAATATAATGCCTTATCAAAACCAATATTATTTTTTTTCATCTGCTTTCCCATCATATGGCAAAGTATACTGTCCTCCTTCCCAAGGAGAAAGAAAATCAAAATTACGCATCTCTTGGCGCAAAACAACAGGCTCATAAATCACTCTCTTTGCTTCATTATCATAACGGCATTCAACAAATCCTGTCACAGGAAAGTCTTTGCGTAAAGGATATCCTTCAAACCCATAATCTGTTAAAATCCGTCTCAAATCCGGATGTCCTGAAAATAAAATCCCATACATATCATACGTTTCACGTTCATACCACTCTGCGCCAGGATAAACCGTGCAAGCTGAAGCAACAGGAGTATTTTCATCTGTACGAACTTTTACACGTAAGCGTAAATTCTCACGAGGAGATAACAATTGGTAAGAAACATCAAAGCGCTTATCGCGAGAAGGATAATCCACACCACTAATGTCTGTAAGATTAATAAATTGACAGCGAGAATCATCACGAACAAACATTAAAACATCGATAATTGCATCAAGACGTACCACAATGGTCAATTCACCAAAAGCAAGAACAGTCTCTTCAAGCTTATTTTTTAATTTGTTTTCCAAATAAGCAGCAAGCTCAACCAATGTTTCATCCACCATGACAAGAAAACTCTCTATCGCTCTATGGATCCGGTACGACGGATTTTTTTCTGTAGCAACAATATGCCGTATAATAATGCCTCTGCTGTAGGTGGACACCCTGGGACATATATATCGACAGGCACGATACGATCACATCCCCGCACTACTGAATAGGAATAATGATAATATCCCCCACCGTTTGCACATGATCCCATAGAAATCACATAACGTGGCTCTGGCATCTGATCGTACACTTTTCTTAAAGCAGGAGCCATCTTATTTGTTAGAGTACCTGCCACAACCATCACATCTGACTGGCGGGGTGAAGCTCGTGGTGCATATCCAAAACGCTCATTATCATAATGAGGCATTGAACATTGCATCATTTCGATAGCACAACAAGCCAAACCAAAACTCATCCACATTAAAGAACCGGTACGTGCCCAAGTAATCAAAGCATCTGCCGAGGTAACTAAAAAACCCTTATCTGACAATTCAGCATTGATATCACGAAAAAACTCATCGTCAGATCCTATCAGCCCACCAGTATTTGGATCAATGATTCCTTTTGGTTTTAGAGCCTCAATCGTTGAATTATTAGATCTTAATTCCATTCAAGGGCTCCTTTTTTCCATTCATATATAAATCCAATAGTCAAAATCGCTAAAAACACAATCATCGACCAAAAGCCAAACATACCTATTGATTCGAATGAAACAGCCCAAGGAAAAAGAAATGCAACTTCAAGATCAAAAATAATAAATAAAATTGATACCAAATAGAAACGAATATCAAACTTCATGCGTGCATCACTAAATGAATTAAACCCACATTCATAAGCCGATAATTTTTCAGGATCGGGGGAACGATATGCTACAATATAAGGTGTAATCAACAAAACTCCAGCAATAACCGCTGACACAATAATGAAAATCAAGACTGGCAAATAAGAGCTCAATAAATAAGCCATAACCCTCTTCCATCGTAACGAAATGCCTGAGTTTAACACAATGATTCAATATTGCGTGACCAAACAGACAAATTTAACAATCGCTCTATTAACTCTATTCATACTGCTTCAAAGGCATACAGAGCGATACTTTTCTTATCGGCATAGGTAACGCAGAGCAAAGAAAGACGCAAGCCCTATTCTTATAAACCATATAAAAAGAAAGAAAATATTATTCCCCAATCAAACACTCCACCACATTACTCATAGCATATGGATATTTTAAAAAGGAAATTTTATAAGGAATCACGAAATGGCGCGAGTGACGGGGCTCGAACCCGCGACCTCCGGCGTGACAGGCCAGCACTCTAACCAACTGAGCTACACCCGCGCATTTTTTTTCGAACCAATTTAATTGGGTACAAGCGGTCGTGTAAGGGGTTCATGCGTTTATGTCAAGAAGGATTATGCATTTTTAAAAAAAATTATCAAATCCTATCTTTATTCTTGCGTTTAGAAAAATTTTTCCTTAAAGAGTTTCCATTCAATTGCTGATCATTGCATTGGGCGATTAGCTCAGCTGGTAGAGCGCCTCGTTTACACCGAGGATGTCGGGAGTTCGAGTCTCTCATCGCCCACCATATAGCTTTATATTCCTATTCAGTTATTGATTCTTCATATATTTTTTAAAGATTAAGGGATGCCTAAATAAAGTTAGGGGAATATGGTTTTTACTCTTTCCTTTACAAAGCGCATTCTTTTTGCCAGCTTTCTCTAACAATTTTTTAATAGTTCTAAATCTTCTTGTGAAATAATGTTTATCAGTCTAGCAAACATACCAACAGCTTCACATCTAAATATATCAGAAGACTTTATAGTGAAACTTTTACAACAAGAATCCGATTCTCTTTTCAAAATTTCTGCTACCTCTTGATCTAAATCATAGAGTTCAATGATCTTTTTTTCCATGCCAATAGGTAGAGATTTTTTGCTAATCTCTACAGAAGATAAAAATGATACAGATATGTCTAATTTCTTAGCCATATCTAAGAGACGTTCGGAGTGATCAATACGAAGTTTGCGTAAAGTTTTACAAAAGGGTGTTAGCATTTAAATAAAACTCGTAAGAGTATAAGCTTTACGGCATAAACTGAGAAAATTATCCACCAATAATATGTTTCACGCAATCAGCAATGTGATTTACTTTCTTTGCATTAGCAGCAACTCCATTAAATTTTTTTATAATCCAATCAGCTCCTGTTCCAAGGTGTGTAATCCATGTTTTTTGAACAATAGGCTCAACAGCCCTCACAGTTTCTTCAGTAGATGTAGTTAATTCCAGAAATCTTTCACAAACAATTCGAGGCGCTTCAAAATCATTTGCTTCATTACGTACGGTAAACAAATTATCCAAATTATCGTCGTTAATAAGATAAGGGGAATGCGTCGAATAAATTACTTTATTGCCCTTTATGCTCGATAAAGTTTGTAAGGAGCTTAATATTTTTCTCTGTGGGTGAATATGTAAATTATTTGCTGACTCATCCAATAAAAAATTATTCCATTTTTGCTTCTATGCCTGCGAACTTCTGTAAGGACTTAAAAACAAAAAACCAACTAACCCCTTTACTTCTCTCATGTAAATAAAAAAAGAGGTTATTTGCTTTAATTTGTAAACAATAATCTACAAAACCACTATTAGATTTTTCTATTATACAATCATCAAAAGGCTCTTCCCTTCAGTAATATCCACCCAACCTTCCTTCACTACTGACTTCAAATAACCATTGATCAATCCTATACGCTGCTTAACAGCATCGTTGTCATCACAATCAACAATATCTTCCTGAAAACCAATACCAAGATTTTTTTCTTATTTTGTACTCGATTGGATGAGCCATAAACATACCGACATGCTTGGCTCGCATCTCCAAGGCAAGTATGGAGATTGTAAGTATTTGTGAACATGTTCCATGTTTCTTTCCACCAGTTACTGCCAGCAGGTATTGTCTCATAAGTATAGCCATTGCCGCTAATAATTCTGCTTACAAAGTCATATCTATTCCCATCAAAACCAATAGTGGTTTGTTTGCCATCACTCACATAACCTAACAGACCGGATGCAACTAAAACATTAGCCGCTGGTCCATGGAAACTGATCGTTGTATTGCCAGCTATATCATTTACACCTTCTTGTTTGAAAGAATTCATCATAATTAAAGCCTGTCAAACTGCCACGACTATGGGCATCAAAATGCAATCCTGTGTTACCATAGCGAGACATTATATCTTTTGCTTCTTGTGTTGAATTGGTCAAACCCCAAAAGTTATTTTCCATAAACTTCTGATAGCCCGCGACCAGAAGTTCTGAGATAGCAGAATTGGCTTCTGGGAACACAACAAAATAAAGCGGTGCATTTTTATCCTTCGCATATTGAACCACATAAACAGCGGCTTCCTCTGGTGGAGTAAAGATGCCATTAAAGGAGACATGAACCTTGCCATCAGAACCTTTTTGTAAATTCTGTTGTTTTTCATCCGTTAAATAATGATATTGCAGCTGTGGGTTTCCATGACTGTCTCTTATAGGATTTCCATTTTCATCGTGATCCACGGTAGCTAGATGACAAGACATTGATTTATAATGATAATTCACTGTTTTGTATGTTGAATGAGAGTCTCGAATAACGTAAGATTCTCTCATTTCAAAGCTGTTTATGTTGAAACAATCAAAATCATTCGCTTGCACGTCAAAAGCAGGATGAATGTGTGGATCAAATTTGTATAAGAAAGGACTAAAAATGGCTCTTATGAACCGTCTTAATGCAAGATCTGTCGCAACATTGGGGGCTGGCAAATATAATGATGGCGCCGGCTTGCTTCTTCATAAGCGTAAAAATGGAGGTGCTCAATGGATTTACCGTTATACCATTCACGGTCGGCGCCGTGAAATGGGCTTGGGCGCCTTAAGACATGTCTCTTAAAAAAAGCCCGTGAATTGGCAAACCAATGGCGTGCTGTTTTACATGAGGGTCGTGACCCCATTAAAGAACGCGATAAACAAAAGCGTGAGGCAATGCGTAATCTTCATTATTTAAAAAACATTGCTTTAGATGCTTTTGAAAGCCGTAAAGCTGAATTAAAAAGAGATGGTAAAGCTTGTGATTGGTTTTTACCATTACGCCTTCATATTCTCCCTAAATTAGGCTGCCTGCCCGTTTCAGAGATTACACAAACAGAGATACGCAATACCCTTGCTCCTATCTGGCATACAAAAGCTGCAACAGCAGAGAAAGCACTAAATCGTCTTAATCTTTGTCTCAAACATGCGGCTGCATTAGGGTTAGATGTTGATTTACAAGCAACAGAAAAAGCACGCGCGCTCTTAGGTAAACAACGTCATAAAACCACTAATAGACCTGCAATGGATTGGAAAGATGTCCCCGCCTTTTATCAGTTACTCTGTAAAACACAAAACATAACACGACTGGCTTTGCGTCTGCTTATCCTCACAGGGGTTCGTACTAATTCCTTGCGTCATATTCGTGAAGATCAAATTGATGGCGATATATGGACAATTCCTGCTGAAAATATGAAAGGCAAGCGTGATACAACAACAGAGTTTCGCGTGCCTTTATCATCAGAAGCAATGAAAGTAATTGAACAAGCCCGCTGTATCTCTAAAAGTGATTTCATTCTGTCTTTTTCTGGTCGTGCTCCCATTGCTGAAAATCGTATGGCTCAATATATGAGAGATAATAAACTTGAAGCTTGCCCCCATGGATTTCGCTCTAGTTTACGCGATTGGCTAGCAGAAACAACCGATGCCCCCTATGAGGTCGCTGAAACCATTCTAAGTCATACCGGTCGGAGGACAAGTAGAGCGCTCCTATCGTCGTACTGACTATCTAGAACAGCGCCGTGTCTATATGAATAAATGGGCGGCTTATGTCACTGGTCAATCTTAAGATATGGGGTGAATAGCCCCATTATCTGTGGATAACTTTAGCTCTCTTTTCTCTCATTCTTTCTCAATAAGAGTCATGAACTATCACATCAGAAATTATATGATAAAATATTGTTTTCTATAAATAAAATACC
>NZ_JBHIPW010000106.1:0-2765 GCF_042196265.1 Bartonella sp. AP1QHHD | reverse complement strand
TCTTAGTTGTCTCATAGAAAACAATATCAAAACTTTATGTGATGTTCGTAAAAATCCAATAAGTAGAAAACACGGATTTTCGAAAAGACAATTAGAGCAAACTGTAAACAACATTGATATTGAATATATGCATATGCCTGAACTTGGAATTGCCTCTGAAAAACGAAGAAATTTGAAAACACAAAAAGATTATGACCTCCTTTTTAAAAATTATCGAAATACAACTCTCAAGAATAATTCTTGTGCAATAAACAAATTATATCAAATTNCTCCTTTTTAAAAATTATCGAAATACAACTCTCAAGAATAATTCTTGTGCAATAAACAAATTATATCAAATTTTTTTAAACAAAAAGCGCGTTGCAATCACCTGTTTTGAAGCCAATGTATGCATGTGTCATAGAGGACAACTCGCATTAGCTCTCACTCAATTGCCTGATTGGAAATATGAAATTAAGCACATCTAAAAAATAAACTTACAGATTTTTTACATATGGGGGTGCTTCTCTTCACAAATGGCTCCTAGCCCCCCCCTTCCTAACAACTTTCAAGTAATGCGTGATTCACGCCACATGTGAATTGCATCTCAATGTAAGGAGAAAAGATATGGCACCTCGTAAAGCTATCATAACGCAAGCAGACATTGCACGAGCTTTAAGAGAAGCAAAAAAGCAAAAATGCGAACTCATAGAAATCAAACCTACCGGTGAACTGCTTATCTATCTTAAAGCAGATATTCCAATACCAAATTCAGTTAGCCACCCAGACAAACTTTTAGATTTGTCAAAGAATGAATATTACGAAACCGCACTCTCTAAGATGTAAAATACCATGCCTAAACCACGTCCTCCTCATCTCGTTAAACAAATTACTCAACATGGCAAAATTGTATGGTATGTACGTATTGGTCATGGCAAACGCATTAGAATACGCGGTACCTATGGAACGCAAGAGTTTGTTGATAACTACAAAAGCGCACTTGCCGAGTTACAAGGACTTATACTTCCTAAATCAAAAACCGGTAAACTTGTTGAAGGGTCATTTGCATGGCTGCTTAAACAATACTTTAACAGCGTTCATTGGCATAGCCTTGCTAAAGCTACGAAAAGACAAAGAGAACTTATCCTTATGAAGGTATGTGATGCTATAGGAAACATTCCATACAGAGAAATAAAGAAATCACATATTACAGCGGGTGTTGAACGCCGCAAAGAAAAACCAACAGCTGCCCAAAATTTTCTAAAAGCACTTAATGGACTTTTTAATTGGGCGATCGATCAAGAACTTCTGGAGAATAACCCAGCTTTAGGAATAAAAAGACCTCCTCTCAACAACAAAGATGGATTTGCTGTTTGGACAGAAGAAGATGTTGAAAAATATTATCACCATTGGTCACATGGTTCACATGAACGCGTCTGGATTGATGTTCTTCTTTACACGGGTTTGCGTCGTGGTGATGCGGTCCGCATTGGTTGGAACGATGTCAAAGATAATATCATTCATCTCAAGACAGAGAAAAGTAAATTCCAAACAGATGTTTTTCTACCCATTTTGCCTGAATTAGCAGAAACTCTAAAAATTGGTCCTATTGGAAATGAAACATTCATTTGCGGAAAAAACGGAAATAAACTCGTAAAAGAAAGTTTTGGCAACCTTTTTCGTGAGGCTTGTAACGTAGCGGGAATCAAAAAATCAGCACATGGCTTAAGAAAATTAGCAGCAACACGCGCCGCTAATTCAGGTGCAACAGTATCACAACTCAAGGCAATTTTTGGATGGACCGACGACAACATGGCATCTCTTTATACAAAAAGCGCAGATCGCAAAAGGCTAGCTATAGAAGCGATAAAAAAGCTCCAAAAAAAATGAGGGATAGTGCTATAAAAAACATTAATGGAATCAATAATGATAAATTTCCCCCATATCGCAATAACTCATTTATTTTATTTAAAATTATTGAAACTCTTTTGGGCACCATTTTATTTCTTAAATATATTGAAATATATAGATTTTTTCTTTAAATAGCTATTTTTAGACCACCTTTTAGACCACCTTCTACAGTTTATATAATTTTACCTAATTTGTTGTTATTTGCTCCTTATTTTTCTTTGGAATGAAGGCTAAGATCTCTTTTTTTCTCCATCTCACTGCTCTTCCTAGCTTATAGGGTTGCGGAAACTCCCCTTGAAGCACCCAATTGCGAATCGTTGTGGTTGATACACTAAAAAGCTGTGCACATTCACGTGTTATTACATATCCATCTCCATCATCAAATATCATCTTATTACCTTTCTCTTTTTTATATTAATTAAATGGGCGGGGGTGCTGGGAGGCATGTGGAGCACTCCAGTTTTTAAAAATCTGCAAGTTTATTTTTTAGAGGTGCTTAATTTCATATTTCCAATCAGGTAATTGAGTGAGAGCTAATGCGAGTTATCCTCTGTGACACATGCATACATTGGCTTCAAAACAGGTGATTGCAACGCGCTTATTGCAACGCGCTTTTTGTTTAAAAACATTTGATATAATTTGTTTATTGCACAAAAATTATTCTTGAGAGTTGTATTTTGATAATCTTCAAAAAGGCGGTCATAATCTTTTTGTGTTTTCAAATTTCTTCGTTTTTCAGAGGCAATTCCAAATTCAGGCATATGCATATATTCAATATCTATGTTGCTTACAGTTTGCTCTAATTGTCTTTTTGAAAATCCGTGTTTTCTACTTATTGGATTTTTACGAACATCACATAAAGTTTTGATATTGTT
>NZ_JBHIPW010000105.1:0-12580 GCF_042196265.1 Bartonella sp. AP1QHHD | reverse complement strand
TGCAATATTGATCGTAGCACCATCTGTCTCCGCACCAATCTTGATAGTCTTGCTGTCTGTATCCTGTTTAACTAGGCTATCGCCTACGACCTTGGTAAGCTCTTTTTTTACATTTGTGATAGAAGTACCTACACCCTCAAAGGCAGAAGCTACATCAGTATAGCTTTTATCTTTTTCAGTACCATCATCATTGAAGGTCTTAATCTTGAAACTTGGAGCAGTCCACTCTCCACTCTCATACTTGGCACCTCCGCCAAAATACGTAGCAACCTTATCACCTAATGAATAAAGCTGAGAACCATTAACCGCTTCGCTTGAGTCTTTAGAAACTCTTCCAGCCTGAAGAGACGTAATCTTGCTATTCCCTTTCGTATCTCCTTCTCCATGCTGCGCTACAAAAGCTTTATCCGCTTCACTCCAATTCAAAGAATCACTTTTAACGGTTTGAGCAAGACCTTTGATCTCTTTATCAAGCTGCCCTTTGTTAACCGCTTCGTTATCATTCTCTGCCGCCTTCACACCAGAAAGTGTCCGATCTGTACTCGTATTATCTGCTATACTGATTGCAGAACCACCTTTTCCAGAACCTATGCTAATAAGTTTTGTATCATTATCTTGCTTAACAAGGCTATCGCTTACAACTTTGTTAATCTCTTTGTGAATATTCGTGAAAGATGTACTTACGCCATCTAACGCATCCGCAACATTATTATAAGTTTCCTCTTTCGAATTGCCTGTATCATCGAATTTTTTAACCTTGAAACTTGGGGCAGTCCATTCACCTGCATCATCATAGCCTGCACCACCACCAAAATATTTCGCTGTATGCTCAGCAATCTTAGTAACATTTTTATTGGTTGTAAAAAGTTGCGAACCATTAACCGCATCCGTTGAACTTTCTGAAAGTTCACCAGTACTCACACCGGTAAGTGTCCGTTCCTTACCTTCATTGTTAAGAATACTTACTTCCGTACCGCCTGCTGCCTTACCTATGGTGATAACACCCGATCCCCCTGCACGAAGACTACGACTAAAGCTCGTCTCTTCTTCTTGCTTAACAAGGATACTGTCTCTTACATCGACAATCTCATCATTAAGTGTCGTGAAAGCACTGTTAACACCTTCAAAAGCAGCAGCAACATTATGATAAATCTTTGTATCACCTTCTGTGCCATCAGAATCAAATTGTGCAACTTTGAAATCAGGTTCTGTCCATTTGCCTTCCTCATACTTGGTATTACCACCAAAATATTCTGCAAGGGCTGTGTTCGTAGAATGGAGCTGTGAACCATTCACGGCATCGGTTGATTCCTCTGAAAGTTTACCATTTTCAAGAGAGGTAATTTTGCTATTTTTTTTATCCTCTTTTTCTCCATGCTGCGCACTAAAGGCATTTGCATCCTTGCTCCATACCAAAGAATCCTGTGCAACTCCTTGTGAAACCTCTTTAATCCGTGCATTCACATTCTTGATATTTGCATCAAGAGCTGAAAAAGCGGTTCCAACACCTTCATATGATTTATTTGTTACATCACCCTCTTTAGAAACTGTCGATAAGTCATAGCTGGGAGCTGTAAAAGTGCCATCAGCACTAAACGATGCTTTGCCTCCTAAAATTTTTGCTAAACTCGCAGCTATGGTATTAATCTGTCCACCCGTAACCGCATCGCTCGAACCCGCCACTAGAGAACCATCAGCCAGCGATGTGACCTTGCTGTTTGTCTTTTCACCTTCTTTTCCATGCAAGGCTACAAAAGCATTACTCTGATTACTCCATGATAAAGAATCCTGTGAAACTCCTTCTGAGACTTCCTTAATACGATCGTTAACGGTTTTGATATTCTCATCAAGTCCTTTAAAGGCTGTTTCAACACCTTCATACGATTTATTTGTTACATTACCCTCTTTAGAAACTGTCGATAAGTCATACGTTGGTCCTGTAAAGTTTTTGCCATCAAAGGATACAGCGCCACCTAAAATCTTTGATAAATCCGAAGCTATGGTATTAACCTGTCCACCCGTGATTGCATCATGTGAATCCTTGGCAATCTTACCATCGGCAACATTATGGAGACCTACAGCTGTCTTATCTTTACCACCTAAAGTCACACTCGTGTAATTAATGCCGCCATTATCACCATCTTTTTTATCGTAATGAACAACGGCTGAATCATCAGACTGAAGGCTGGTAGAAAGATCCTTCAGACTTTTATCAAGCTGACCTTTGTTAACAGCTTCATTATCCTTTGTTGCTTCACCAACACCTGAAATTATCCGATCCGCACCAGTCTTGTTGGCTATATTGATTTCACTGCCTTCTACTGCAGCTCCAATAGTGAGACGATGTGTTGTTTTGTCTTGCTGAACAAAGCTTTCGCTTTCTACTTTGTTAATCACATTATTAACCTGTTCAGTCAATTTATTCTGAACATTCGTGATAGAAGTACCTACACCTTCAAAGGCAGATGCTACATCAGGATATTCTTTGTTTTCTGTTTCGCCATCATCCTTAACGGACTTAACAGTGAATTTAGGAGCAGTCCATGCGCCACTTTCATATTTAGCACCACCACCTAAATACTTAGCTATATTCGTGGCTACAATTGTAACATTTTGATTTGTAGTAAACAGCTGTGAGCCATTAACCGCTTCATCTGAATTTGCACTGAGATCGCCACCTAATAAACCGGAAATTTTCCGTTTCCCATTATCTTTATTCAGAATGCTGATTTCAGTACCACCAGTTCCTTTCCCAATGGTGATGAGACCTGTACCCCCCGCACGGAGACTACGCGCTAATCTATTTTCTTCTTCTTGTTCTTGCTTAACAAGGATACTGTCTCTTACATCAGCAATTTCATTATTTGTTGCAAATAACTGTGAACCATTCACCGCTTGTTGTGAAGTCTCAGTGAGTGCTGCAGCCTTAACTTTCTTTATCTCTTTACCTCCAGCATCAATACCATCGGTCGTTATTTTGGGGCCTCCAGAAATCACTAAGCCTGTTGCATCTAGGGCAGTTGTGCCTGCCTTTAAGCTCGTTAATGTAACATCCTTAGCTAAATCAAATTTTACCTTATTATCCTTATCACCTTTTGTAATGTTAAGATTGGTACTGCCAGTAGAAAAATCTACTCCACTATCCATAATGACTGTTTTAGCATTTTTACCGTCAACAGACAGTTTCCAACCATTTTGTCTTACGACCCTTTCTAAGTCTTTTAATTGTATAACATTCACTGCATCTGCATCTTCACTACCAGCCGCTACACCTGTAATTTGTCGTGTTTTGCCAGCATCAACATCACCAACACTAACAGCACCTGACGTAGATTTCCAATAAGATACCTCATTCGTTGCAGGTCCCTGCAGCACAGAAGTATATCCTGAAACACCAGCAGCCCTATTAGCTCTAGTATGGCTTCCTATTGCAACACTCCCTTCCACCATCCCCAAAGCGTCGTGACCTAGCCCGATACTATCCAACGCCTGCGCTTTTGAATAGTAACCGATAGAAATGCCATTGTTAGCATTATCCCATACCGATGAACGCTGACCAATACCAATCCCATTTTCTCCTCGGACTTTAGCAACACGCCCTACGGCAATTGAATGATTACTCTTCGCAGTTGTATAATCATCTGGATATTTATCTGTAATATCATCAGAACCTATTGCGATACTATGCAGACCCAAAGAGTGCGCCGAGCGCCCTATAGAAATACTATTCAAACCTGTCGCCTCTGAACTATACCCCAAAACGATAGCATTTTTTTCTGTCGCCTTTGTAGAGGGACCTATAGCAACAGTATTGTCAGCGAATGCTTGTGCAGTAACACCAATAGCAATTCCCTGATAATTCTTAGCTTCAGATGATAAACCGATAGCTATTGTTCTTTCAGCTGACGCACGTGCAGCGACGTAAGAACAGTTTTTGCCTTTACCACAGTCATATGTTTGCTTATTGCCTATCGCAATAGACGACACAGAGGGCGCACTCGCCGCCTCACCCAACTCAACACCTTTGCCACCACCTCTCTGCATTTCACTAACAGGAATAAGTTGTCTTGCTGTCAAAGTATTTATTACAGAACTATTATCAGTCTTTATTGTGGAATTCTTATCACTGTTACCAGAAAGAGTATTGATGAGAAAATTTGCATAGTCACTGGTAGCATCCACCTTAGGTGTCGTCGCAACACTCAACGCTGTTATATAATTCTCCTTTGACGCACTAGAAGCATCTAAATCACTGTTATCGCTATTATAAGCAGAGATAACATTTTGTGGAGTTCCTACAACAGCACTCTCGACACCTTCAAGGAACATTTTGCTTAAATCGACATTTGCCGAAAAACTAGGAGAAACATTCGACAAAAACGCAACTATTGCAACCAACAAAAGCACCCTCACCAAAGACAAGGGATAAGGAAAATGAGTCCCATTTGCATCATCGTGTGCTAATGTGGCATATAATTTTTTCATAACAAATTCTCCAATGAAAAAACTTAAAAACACCTCCAAAACATAAAAAAGACACATTTTAGCATTATTAATCTCCCTGGAATTCATAATAGAGGATCGTTGCTTAGGATGTGAACATTTTGAGTCTTTTGTTTTGTTTGTGCTTTCTGTATTGAGATCTAAATGTTTGTTTTTGGTTTATGTTTTGTGGACATAGAAATAATATATTTAGAATCTAAGGGTTTTAGTGTGCTGTTTTTTACTAACTAAAAAAGAGGTCTTCCATATTTAATATTATTTTTTACTTGGTAGTCGTTACTATAAAATGCTTTAAAAAAGGTTTTAGTATGTGTTTTCTTAATTATAGACTTTAGTTTTATTAGAAAGCATTTTTTTATTAATAACAAGTAAAATAAAAAGAGATTGTAGTATGTCCGATATCTAACTTGCTTCGGATAATTGTTTTTTAGTTAGGACTTCTCTTCTTAAAATATTATGTAATGATATATGCGTGATCCTTTGATGTATCTTTTATCTTTACGCACTACTTATCCCCCCTTTGAAAGTTATTTTATCAAAATGAGTCTTATTAATATACATTCCTGCATGACTATAGACTGTTCAAGAAAATAGCAACATAAAAATATAACTTTTTAGCAATATGGATTCTACTGTGATCTTTTTGCAATAAAAGCATATAAGGGGCTTCTATAAAACATCAAAGTTTATATCGTCATCAAATATTATGCTTATCTCTAGATAAATACTGTGCGTCTGTAAAAAAACATTCACCCTCATTTCAATAAATAAGGGTGAATGTTTTGTTCGGTTTTTATTGTTCGTATTATTTTATTTTCAGAGTGATTGCACCACCTATTCCCCAATGACCACCAGCACTCGTGGCAGAGAGATTAGAGCGGATTTTTCCATTTTCAGATGTATAACCAGCTCCAAGAGCAAATGCCGATTGTCCACGCCATGCGCCGCTACCAAATGAGACACTCAAAGATCCTGGTTCGTCGAAGTAACGTAGATTGGACACTGCTAGACCAACCGCCGCTGCTTGCCTTGCTTCTTTGCGTACACTCTTAATGTCATAACTTAAAATATTAAACTTCATATCTGTATATTGGTGAGCCCGATCAACGGCATCATCAATAGCATCGATAACGATATTATTCACCCGTTGATCTGTGTAATGCTTTGATTGATCAAGAACGACCTTCATCTGCTGCTCAGTGTAATCATGCAGTTGACCACCATTAACAGCTTCTTTCGAACCTTGTTCAATACGACCATCCGCAACATTATCAATCATAACAGGTTCACTTTCATTCCCACCTTTTAGAGTGATCTTATTGGTCTTTTTACCATCAACATCTTTATCATAGTTAACTGCACCATCAGAAAGATTATTAACCGTGTTCTCAATATTATCAACTCTGTCTTCAATATTGAAAACTGTTTCACCAATATTCGTAACCGTAGTGGAAATATTGTCGACTCTGTTTTCAATATGTTTAATATCTTTTTCAACGCCAGTGATACGTTCGTTGGTCTCCCAAAGCTGTCCACCATTGACTGCATCTTTTGAACCTTCTGCAATTTTACCATCTGCTACATTGATAATCTTACTTGGTTGACCATCATGGCTAGCGTCATAAGCTTTTTTCTGCTCATTCCAATTTAAACCATTGGACGAGACATTGTTTTCAACATTTTGAATGCGGTCGTTTATCTTAGACATACTCTCACTTACACCGTCAAAAGCACTGGCAACGTCATGATAATCCTTCTTTTCAGCAGAACTCCCGTTAGCCTTGAAATGTGTTATCTTGAAAGTAGGAGCGGTCCATTTTCCATTATTATAACCAGCGCCACCACCAAAATACGCAGCCAATTGGTTGCTCATCAAATAAAGCTGCGAACCATTTATAGCATCTGTTGAGTTAGCAGAAATATCTCCATTGGCAAGAAACTTAATTTTGCTATTGGTTCTTCCCTCTCCATGCTGTGCTACAAATGCCTGCTCATCACCGNATATTCGTGATTTTTTCATTGACATCTTTTACCACATTCGTCAGATGCGTATTCACACTCTTCACATTTGCATCAAGACCACTCAAAGCTGAGCCAACGTCATGATAATTGGCTTTTGCCACCTGACCATCTTCAACAATAACAGATAAACTATAGTTTGGTCCTTTAAAAGCACCATTTTCGAACGAGGCACCACCACCAAAATAATTTGCTATATCTCCAGATATTTTATTAATTTGGTTCCCATTGATTGCATCATGCGATCCTTGCGCAATTATGCCATCTTTAACATTATGGAGAACAACAGGGACTTGGTTATCCATCCCACCTAAAGTTACGCTACCATAATTAACGGTACCGTTTTCTTTATCATAAAGAACTGCAGCAGCACTTGTAAGATTAATATCATTAGAAATCTTCTCTATACTTTTATCAAGCTGGGCTTTGTTAACAGCTTCATTACCATTCACAGCTGCCTTCACACCAGAAATTGTCCTATCGTTGCCTGCATTATTTGCAATATTAATTATAGAACCTCCTGTTGCCTTACCTATGGTGATAGTACCTTCATTTTCCTCCTGCTTAACAAGGCTATTTTTTGCTGCATTAGTGATTTGATTTTGGATATTCGTGATAGAAGTATCAACAGCATTAAAAGTAGATTCAAAATCATTATGTGGCTTACCCTGAATAGTGTAAGTGGGAGCCTTACCGTTAGATATATCTGCACCACCACCAAAATATTGTGATGTATTTTGAGAAATTTTTTCTAGATCATTCGTAACAGTGATAACATTCTGATTAGTAGCAAAGAGCTGCGAACCATTTACTGCATCGGTTGAATCTTCAGAAATGTCTCCATTGGCAAGAAACTTAATTTTGCTATTGGTTTTTTCCTCTCCATGCTGTGCCACAAATGCTTGCTCATCATTACTCCACAATAGAGAATCTTTAGAAACACCCTCAATTTTCTGAGTAAATTCATTGGCTACATGTGTTAAGCGGCTATTCACATTGTTGATATTGTCATCAAGCCCTGTCAAAGCGTCACCAACATTATTATGGTCTTTAGATACTGCTACGCCATCTTCAGAAATGCGCGATAAATGATAGAGCGGACCGAACAAAATACCGTCGCTAAATTCCGCATTCCCACCCAAAATGTTTGCTACATCTCCAGATATTTTATTAATTTGGTTCCCATTGATAGCATCATGCGAATCTTCAGCAATTTTCCCATCTTTAACATTATGGAGGGAAACTGGTGCTGTAGTCTTATCACCACCCAAAGTTATGCTATTATAATTAACGGTATCGTTTTCTTTATCATAGAGAACTGCAGTAGCACTTGTAAGATTAATATCATTAGAAATCTTCTCTATACTTTTATCAAGCTGGGCTTTGTTAACAGCTTCATCATTTCGCTCTGCAGCTTTTACACCAGAAATTGTACGAGCATCACCAGATTTGTTTGCAACATTAATTTCTGTCCCCCCCGTTATCACACCAATGGTAATAGTACCTGCATCTCCTTCCTGCTTAACAAGGCTATTCTTTGCTGCATTAGTGATTTGATTTTGGATATTCGTGATAGAAGTATCAACAGCATTAAAAGTAGATTCAAAATCATTATGTGGCTTACCCTGAATAGTGTAAGTGGGAGCCTTACCGTTAGATATATCTGCACCACCACCAAAATATTTAGATGTATTTTGAGAAATTTTTGCTAGATCATTCGTAACAGTGGTAACATTCTGATTAGTAGCAAAGAGCTGCGAACCATTTACTGCATCGGTTGAATCTTCAGCAATATCTCCATTGGCAAGAAATTTAATTTTGCTATTGGTTCTTCCCTCTCCATGCTGTGCTACAAATGCCTGCTCATCATTGCTCCACAATAGAGAATCTTTAGAAACACCCTCAATTTTCTGAGTAAATTCATTAGCTACATGTGTTAAGCGGCTATTCACATTGTTTATATTCTCATCAAGCCCTGTCAAAGCTGTACCAACATTATTATGGTCCTTAGTTACTGCTGCACCATCTTCAGAAATGTGCGATAAATGATAGTGCGGACCAAACAAGATACCGTCGTGAAAGTCCGCATCACCACCAAAAATACCTGCTATATCTCCAGATATTTTTTCAATCTGGCTACCATTAATTGCATCATTCGACCCTTTTGCAATTGTACCAGCTTGTACATTATGGAGAGAAACTGGTGCCGTAGTCTTATCACCACCCAAAGTCACGCTATTATAATTAATGGTGCCATCTGCATTTTTATCATAAAGAACCGCAAAGTTATTTGCTTCTTTAATGACCTTAATACTGTCCGTGATATCTGCAATTTCACCATCAAGTTGTTTTTTATTAACGGCTTCATCATCCTTAACTGCTTCTTTCACACCGGAAATTGCACGAGCATCACCTGATTTGTTTGCAATATTAATCTCTGTGCCTTCTATTTCCTTACCGATGATGATACGATTTGTCTCTTCTTCTCGCTTAACAAGGCTATTGCTTTTTATAGTGTCAACAACATCTGCAATCTGACCATCGAGCTGTTGTTTATTAACAGCGTCGTTATTGTTTACAGCAGCCTTCACACCGGAAATTATCCTATCTTCACCCGATTTGTTTGCAACATTGATTTCAGAACCACCTGTTTCTATACCAATGGTGATACGACCTTCTTCTCCACCATCTTGCTTAACAAGACTATTTGCTGCTATTTGATTTTTTATCTCTTGTAGCTGCGCAAAATTCACTGCATCATAAGATTCTTCCCCAGCTGCCACTCCTGTAATCTGCTTATTGCCAGCATCAATACCATCCACAGTTATTCTAGCCCCATCAGCAAATATAATGCCATCATCACTTATAGAGCTTCTCCCAGCGGTAACTCGTTCCACTGTAATATTGTTAGCTAGATCAAATTTTACATTATTGTCTTCCGCACCTTTTGTAATCTTAAGGTTATCACTTGCAGCCGACAAATCTACCGTGCTCGTTATACCAATCGTTGTGGCATTTTTACCCCCAATAGATAGCTGCCAACCTTGGTCTACGTAAGTTTTTAACGCTTTTAGCTGTGCAACATTAACGGCATCGGTAGAATAACTACCAGCAGCCACTCCTTCAAGCTGGCGTGTTACCTGATTTTTATAATCACCAATAGTTGCTGCATGCGCAGTACTTTTCCATACCTCACTGTTTTTATTTTTTTCGCTTAGCTCGATAGGACTGTAACCGCTAGCGCCAGCAAGCGATGTAGTCGAAGAACCGTCCCCAAGAACAACATTGCCATACGCCCGCGTTTCAGCCGCACGCGTTTCAGCATTCTTATCTATAACAATAGCTCCATTACCATCAGCCCTCACCTTTGAGGAGTAATCATTCGCGAATGTATATTCCCCAATGCTATCTTGATTATCATATACGGAACCTATCGCAATACCGTCTAGCCCTGAAGCGCGAGCCATAGAGTTTATAGTAAAACTTTTCTCTTTTGCCGTATATTTCTCTGGATCTAAAACAACAGCTTTTTTAGCCCTCTTATCCCTTTTTGAATCAGAAACGAGCGTGCCATTCGCTGTGAAGATGTTTTGCGCATCTTCCCATGCAAATTTTCCGTCGGCTGTTAAAACATTTATTACAGAATTATAACCATCCATACCACTGTTATAATCATCATACGCAGAAATAGTACTTTGCGGATAAACTACAGCGGCATTCTTCACATTTTCAAGAGATGCCTTTGTTAAATCGAGATTTGCTGAAAAAACAGGAGCAGCATTCGATAAAAATAAGGCAACCGCAGTTCCTAACGACGCTACTTTAAACAATGATGATCGACAATGTGAGCGAGAAAAACTCAAATCACGCAGATTTTGTGTAGTGTATAATTTTTTCATAATACCCCCTTCATAATAATAGATTAAAAACACAAAAAAGGTATAATCTAGAACCCTAAAGCTTTCTTATTTCCCTTGCATGTCCGCGCTCTTACAGCCTGTGTTTTTAGGACATAAATAAAATTAAGACGTAAGCTGTTGTTTCTGCAACGCCTTTAGAGGGTAATTAGGGGTAGGTTCGTGAAAGTCAATTTGAGGAAGGTAAAAAAATACTTAATATTAGAATGGATTTTGTTTTTCTATCAAAGGTTGCATGTCGTTTTTAGCTTTGATCTCTTTGAAAGAAATATAATTTTTGTACCTATTGATTATCCGCTTAGGCATCAGTTTATTTTTCGTGAATAAGATTTTTATTTCATTAGAGGATTTATGAAAGCTTTTTACTAAATGCCCCATCTATATCCTTACTAATGGTAATGTGTCTCGTTGCTATATCCTATTTTACAAAAATACTCACTGCTACTTGTTCTTTTATTCCCTTCAGTTGTGAAAAATTCACTGCATCAGTATTGCTAGTTCCTTCTGCAACATTTGTTACTTGTTTACTTGCCGCATTAATACTACCGGTGGTTATTTGCGAGACATCAGTAATTACTAAGCCTGTTGCATCTACTTTTGTTTTTTCTCCTAATGTTATGCTTTTCAATGCTATATCATTAGCCAAACTCAATATGAGCTTATTTTCATCGTCCTTATCTCTTTTAACCCTGAAGTTACTTACTCCAGATGAAAAATTTATTGTACTATCTAGCACCCATATCTTTAACTTCCTCACCAGCAATAAACAGTTTCCACCCTTTTTTCTTACAACTTCTTCTAAATCCTGCAACTGTCTAAGGTTCACTGCATCGGTAGGTTTGCTACCAGCTGCTACGCCTATAATTTGTTGCATTATATTCTTACTAGGAACACCAATACTTACTGCAACTTTCATACTTTTCCATTGAGATTCAGGGTTTTTAGCCGGTCCTTGCAGAAGAGACGTATACCCAAAAACGCCATCAGCCCTACCGGACACAGAGTTGTTCCCAATAGCCCCCCATCAACCGTCACTTTAGAATAAGAACCTAAAGCGATACTTCCAACCCCATTTGCTTTTGAATAGAAGCCCATAGAAATAGCTTCTTGAGCAAATGTATATGCACGGAGTAACCAAGTGAAATCGAACCATATTCTAAAACTTTAGAAACAGCTCCCACTACTGTTGAATAATCACTCTTCGAAAGAGTATAATCATTTTCCCCGTATTCGCTCTTCTTATTATATTCACTACCTATTGCGATACTGCTTTTCTCTAAAGCGTAAGCCATATTACCTACAGAAACGCTCCATTCTTTTTCCGTTTGCGCTCCACTACCCTAAAGCAATACTTGTGTTTGGAGTACGTTGCATATCTGTAGATCGTTGCATTATAAAGCATACGTTTAAAACTATACGAAAATAAAAGCTAAAACTGTCTCCTTTTAATAAAGGGTATATTCGTATTGACATTGCGTGAAGCATTTTAACAAATCAAAATAATAGCAATCAATTTTTTGAATCTTTACCACTAAGGTCTTTTATTCTCAACAAAGTTGTCAGAGGCTTTTATATTCGGATTTTATATAATTACGGGAGTTTTATACATTTAGAATAGCTTTAGAGAGCTCTGGAAAAAGATAAAAAATTTGCCTTTTTCTTATTTAAGAAAAGGGCAAATCAATTTTATGGATTTAGTCGTTTATTAGTTGAGTATCACATTAACCCCTGCACTTATACCCCAGTGACCTCCAGAAGTGGTAATTGACAAGTTGGAACCAATATCACCGTTCTCTGAAGTATAACCTGCACCAAAAGCAAAAGCAGATTGACTACGCCATAAACCACTACCAAATGCGATTGTTAATTTTCCAGGAATATCACTATAGCGTAAACCAGCTACCGCTAAACCAACAGCTGCTGCTTGTCTTGCCTCTTTTCGAACATCCTCAATAGCATAATTTAATGTCGAAAACTTCATATCCGTATACGAATTAGCCTCATTAACTCCATCTTTTACAATATGAGAAACTTTCTCATCCGTATACTTATTAGCATCCTCAAGAACTATCTTCATCTGCTCTTCAGTATAATCATGCAACTGACCACCATTAACAGCTTGCTGAGAACCTGTTTCAATC